>JBLHLI010000082.1:0-8282 GCA_047618765.1 Enterobacterales bacterium
ATGGACTATGGCGCACCTATCGGATTTAGAATAGCAGCGGCTAATCCAGAAAAAATACAGGGCTTAATTATTCAAAATGGTAATGCCTATGATGAAGGTCTAGCTGATTTCTGGAATCCAATTAAAGCCTACTGGAAAGACAAATCACCAAAAAATGCCAAAGCACTAGCTGATGCATTGTTAACTATCGGTGCTACCGAATGGCAATATACTAATGGTACACGCAATAAAGAAACGATTAGTCCTGATAACTGGATTGTGGATCAAGCTAAATTAGATCGCCCTGGAAATAAAGAAATTCAATTAGAGTTATTTTATTCTTACGGTACTAACCCGGCGCTGTATCCTGAATGGCAAGCTTATTTCAGAGAGCACCAACCAGCAACGTTATTAATGTGGGGCAAAGGTGATTATATCTTCCCAGAATCAGGTGCACATCCATACAAACGTGATTTGAAAAACCTGGACTTTAATATTTTAGATACGGGACATTTTGCTCTAGAAGAAGATGGTGAAATGATGGCTGAACTTATCCTGAAATTCATGAAAAAAAATCAGTAACTATATGTAAAGATTTCCCTTTCGCTGCAATTAATTATATTGGTTGCAGCATTTTTTATTTTCAAGGGGGTCAGATCAACTTGGTAGTTTCTATTTTCAAGGGGGTCAGATCAACTTGAAACTCCAAGTTGATCTGACCCCCACGTTTGTTTCAAGTTGATCTGACCCCCTTGAAACTCTTGAAACTCGACCCCCTTGAAACTCGACCCCCTTGAAACTCAAGTTGATCTGACCCCCACGTTTAGTCCTGAGTAGACACTGCTGTTCTTCTACCGATCACTAATGAGATTAATCTTACGGCCATCTGTTTGATTTTTCCTGGAGTATCTTCTAGCAAGCAAATAGTTGCCGGTAAGAATATCGTTGTTAAAACAGTACTAAATAGCAGTCCACCTATAATCACATAGGCCATTGAATAATAATAGACACCACCTAATGAAGGTTTTTGAATAATAATCGGTACTAGCCCAACCAGAGTTGTCAAAGCGGTCATAATAATAGGTCTTAAGCGCTCTTTACCACCTTGTAGCATGGCCTTTTCACGGGACCAACCTTCTTTTCTATACAGATTGATATGCTCAATCATTACAATGCCGTTATTAACGACTATTCCCAGTAATAATAAGACAGCGACTGATGCAGGACGATCAAAGTCGACACCTACTAAAAACAATGTCCAAAAAGCACCTGCTAGAGCAAAGGGCAGAGAAATCATTAGAGCTAAAGCTTGGCGACTCGATTCAAATAAGCTGGCCATAACTGCAAAAATCAATCCAAGAGCCAATAACAAATTAAGCACAAAATCTTCTTGGCTTTCTTTTTCACCACGTCCTCTGGTATTAAAATTCCATTTAAAACCCTGAGGTAGTTTCATTTGACTTAATCGTTGTCTTGCTTGTTTTGTATACTCGCTTTTTTCGCCTTTATCGAAGCGCGCTCCTACCCAGACACTGGAAATTTTATCTTCTCGGCGTATGCGTCTTGGACTTTTTTGAATGCTGAAATTAACAACAGAGTCAAGTTCCACGGCTTTACCATCTGCTTTAACTAATGATAGATTCTTCAAACTTTCAATGCTGGTTTGCTCTGCATCACCCATGAGCAAGTTCATTTCTACTTCGCCATCTTCACTTTTAAAGCGTGGTAATCTGCGACCACGAAATGTCATTTCAACTAGGCTTGCGGGTTCAATGCCTCTTAATCCATATCTTGATAAACGCTCTCTATCTATTTCTGCTTGCAACTCTAGTTGCTTACCGTCAGCTGTTGAATAGAAATCATATAAACCTGGAATATCCTGTATTTTTTGCAAGGCTTCTTCGCCAATTTTACTTAAACTTTCACTATCGGGACCTATCAGCTGTATACCAATTCTTTTACCACTGTTGCGCCTCCAAAATGAGCCTGTATCCTGCACAGAAAGTTTAACACCTGGAATTTTCGGAAGAATATCAGGTAACTTACGACGGATTTTATTCATCTCTTCATCATTTTGAAATCCGGTTTTCATGTATAAGCGTACTGTTGAAAAGCCATCACTCCAATAACTGTATAAAGAACTTGCATTAAATTCCTCAAGGTAGGGTTCAATAACTTTTTCGATTTCGGTAATCTGAGCTTGTTTTTGTTCTAAGGAAACAGCTTCACTGAAGTTTACCATCAAACCTACAAACGTTTGAGTGGGTGATGGATCAAAGTTAAAATTCATACGTTGTATTGGATAAAGCGTAGCGACTAGCACAGCAATACCAGCAACTATGGCTATCCAACGATGCCTAAGTGTAAATTTAAGAGAATGCACATAATGCTTTTGCAGCCAATCCATAACCACGGTTTTTCTTACCTTTTTAGGCTTAGTAAGAAACTTGCTGGCTGCCAGCGGAATTAAGGTTTGAGAAATTAATAAAGACGCCATTAACGTAATCATAATGGTGATACCAAGCTCTTGAAGCATGATATTCATCTCTGTTGGCTTGGTAAATATCATCGGTAAGAATACAATTACACTAGTCAGAGTTGCGGTTGTAACGGCTACAGCAACTTCTTTTGAACCTAGTAGTGCAGCAACACTCCCTGAATAACCTTTACGCACGTAGCGGTCTATATTCTCCATCACCACCACTGCGTTATCTACTAACATACCTAAACCTACAATTAATCCTAGAAGGGAAATTGTATTAAGTGTTTTTCCTTGGAGCCAAATAACACCACAAGCAACGATAAGCGAAAAAGGTATACAGATAACTGCAACCGTTGTGGCTGCTATACTTCTCAAAAATATAAATAGAATAATAGAAGCTAATATTGCTCCAAGGAAAGCTGTTTGCTGTAAGTCATTCAAGGTGTTTTTTATTTCTTTTCCTTGATCTTGCCAGACTAAAAAGTTAATTCCATCAAGCTCAGGGTCACTTTTCATTGAAGCTATTTTAGATCTTACAGCTTCGTTAATCTCAATGGTGTTAGCTGAAGATTCTTTAGAAATGTTCAAACCTATTGCAAATTGACCATCTAGATGACGACCATAAGTCAGAGGTGGTTCACTAAAGGTAATTTCGGCTACATCCGAAATCTTCAAATTGCGATTTAATAATGGTAAGTTACTAATTTCCTCAACACTAACAAAGGCGCCAGCAGCTCTAAGGAAGGCACGACTAGAATCGGTGCGTAAAATACCCAAAGAATGGTTTTGATTATTGTTCGAAATAACTCGCCAGACGTCTCTGGCATCAACGTTATGTTCACGTAGTTTGTTTAGTTTAAGATTGACTCTGACTTCTCTAGGATTAACGCCATCAAGAGTGACAACCGCAACCCCGGATATTCTTTCTAAAGGCCGTACAATTTTACGATCAAGTAAATCATAATTCTTGCTTAGGTCTCGACCTGAAGATAATCGAGCTTCGAGTATCGTTTCACCACTTTCATTAGGTCTTCTATTATTTGAAACAAGAATTCTCTCAACATCATCTGGAAGTTGATCGCGTGTTCTGTCAATACGTTGATGAATTTCCGAGCGTGCTAATGCCATATCGACGTCAAAAGCGAAATTAAGATTGATATTAGCTCCGCGACTGCTGCTATCTGAAGTCATATGTTCAAGACCATTCAGGGAAGACAAAGCTTCTTCTAAGGGCCTTACAATTAACCTTTCTATAGCTTTAGGCGATGCATTATCATAATCGGTGGATACATACAGACGTTTATTTTCTACCTCAGGCATAAATGCTAGTTGCAAACGAGTTAAGGCAATGATGCCGAGAACTAAGACACTCAGCAATAACATCATTGTAGCAATAGGTCGTCTAACAGCTAACTCAGGTAAGGTCATTTTAGATACTCCATCGACATCAATTCATTACGTCAGGTTGATGGTGACTTTCTATTTCTTCGGCAACTTCTAATTGATGTTCTCTTTCTTGTTGTTCAGTTTCGGTTTCAACCTTTGAAGGCATCAAAAAGTAAACCGCGGGTATGATCAACAGTGTTAAGATTGTCGAAACGATAAGTCCAGAGGAGACCACAACCGCCAATGGAGCTCTTAATTCAGCACCTTCTCCAAAACCAATAGCCATCGGTAGTAAACCTAGTACTGTTGTACAGGTGGTCATTAAAATAGGTCTTAATCGAGATTCCCCAGCAGCAATAATGGCTTCTCGTTTTGCAAGTCCCTTAAACCTTGCTTGATTAATTGCATCGATCAAAACTATCGCATTATTAACCACTATCCCCACTAAAAAGACTGTGCCGATCATTGAGATAACACTGATAGCATAACCACTGAAATAAAGTCCGAGAATTACCCCAATCAAGGATAGAGGAATAGTCAGTAAAATAACAAACGGATGACCTAGGTGTTCAAAAGTTGATGCCATCACTAAATACACCAAAAATACTGCTAATCCAATTGCGAAAAACAAACTATTAAATGACTTTTCCATTTCTTTATTTTGACCACCAAACTCAAAAACAACACCAGGCGGCGGCGGATTTTCTCTAACAAGATCAGCCAGTTTAGCTGAGACTTCTTTTAAGCTACTTTTGTCTAAGTTTGCAGCAATAATTGCCACTCGAGATTGTTGAATACGATCAATAGCTGCTGGCCCTTGAGCACTTGTAATCTCAGCAACCGCAGACAAAGTAATAGACTGACCATCTACCTCACCAATCACGATGTTATGCATGTCGTTCACATTAGTACGGTCGGCTAATCTATTGCGCAAACGAATATTTATCTGCCTGTCGGGTCGTTGAAATTTAGATACCACTTCACCACTTACTCTTTGTTTAATGGTTTCAGAAACCTGGTCAATACTAAATCCTAATTTCGATAACTTATTACGGTCGAAAGTAACCATTAATTCTGGATTACCCGTTTCAAGAGAAGCTCTGATATCTTTGAGCCCTTCCGTTAGTTTTACTTTTGGTAGCAGTTCTACGGTGTAATCACGAAGCGCTTTCAGATCTTCACCAAAAAAGAGCATTTCCATAGGTGTCTTTAAACTGAAAAATGAAGGCCGTCCAAACTGAACATCTGCTCCTGGTAACTGGCTATATTGCTCTCGCAAAGACTCAATAACTCTTTGTTCCATTTCACTATTATTACGTTCTTTAATAACAATATTTATTTGACCTAGATTTTCATCTTTATTTTTAAGTGAAAGGCCTCCACTCACATTTCGACTTCCAATAGAAACATAAACTCGCTCTATATCAGGCTGCCCCAAGGCAATTGCTTCCATCTTTTTTAATACTTCGGTGGTAGTCGGTAAGGCAGTGCCCTCCGCAAGGGTGACATCAAAATAGAATTCGCCCTCACTGAGTTGAGGTATTAAGGAGGTTGAAATTTGTGGCACCAACAGCAAGCAAAAGCCAAGGGTTGCGAATCCTGATAGAATCATTTTTCTAGGATGATCCAATACCACATTAAGTACAGAACGATAAAAGCGGATCAGCCCCCTACTAACACCAGCTATTTTTATTGGTTCAACTGTTTCACTTGTTTTCTTATCTTTTTTTCTTGAGCCGACAGAGGCTAACATCGGCACTAATGTAAAGGACAATACGAGGGATGCTAGTAAACTAAAAGTGACCGTGAGTGCTTGATCGCGGAATAACTGTCCGGCGACACCTTCAACAAATACAATGGGAATAAACACTGCTATCGTAGTAAACACCGAAGCAGTAACAGCGCCACCAACATCAGTGCTACCTTTAACGGCAGCTTCGAAAACCGTTAAACCCTTTTCACGCTGACGATGGATAGATTCCAGAACCACAATTGCAGAATCTACAAGCATTCCAACCCCGAGCGTTAAGCCACCCAGAGACATAATATTTAATGAGACATCACTGCGGTACATAAATATAAAAGTAGCCACCACAGAGAGTGGTATGGCAGTGGTAATGATGGCTGTTAATCGAAAATCACGCAGGAAAAACCACAGTACCGCAATGGCGAGCATACCACCTATCATCAGTGATTTTTTCACCTCATCAATCGACTGTTCAATAAACCTTGATTGATCAAACTGCACTACTAATTCATTACCTTTAGGTAGATTTTTGTTGAGCTTCGCTAACTGACTTTTGATAGCGTTAGCAACATCAACAGTATTAGCATCGCCTTCTTTGTACATTGAAATTAGAATGCCTTCTTTTGCACCGAAGCGAGTGATTTCTTCCCTGTCCTTACTACCCCAAGTAATGGTCGACACATCACCTAACAACACCGAAGGCTGATCAGAAGAGGTAATTCTCAGATCACGCATTTCCTGAAGATTCTCATATTCGTTGAGTGTTCTCACCAGTAATTGTGTCTGGGAGTTTTTGAGTGAGCCACCTGGACGATTGATATTTGATTCTCGTAACAACTGCCCTAGGCTTTCAGGACTGATACCCATGGCTGCTAGTTTGCCTTGGTTGATATCAATTTCTATTTCTTCTTCTTCTCCGCCTTGAACTGTAGCTGAAGCAACACCTTCAATTCTCTCTAATGCTTCTTTGACTTCCTTATCACCCAATAGTCTTAATTGTGTCAAGGGTAACGCTCCACTCAAGCTCAATTTTAAGATCGGATCGAGAGCTGGGTCATAACGCAAAACAATCGGTAGTTCAGCTTCCAAAGGTAAGCGTAGGCGATCAAGCTTTTCTCTAATATCCATCGCTAGTTCAGTAAGGTTTGCACCCCAACCAAATTCTAGAGTTACTTCAGATAGACCAGAACGTGAAACTGAATGAATTTGTTTGAGACCTTTAAGTACACCAACAACCTCTTCAACAGGTCGGGTTATTAATTGCTCAACTTCTCCTGGAGCCGCATTTGGAAAGTCGGTTTGCACCGTAAATGAAGGGTAGCTCAATGAGGGTAATAAATTTGTGGGTAATCGAGAAAATCCAACTGCACCAAAAGCTAGAATGGCAAGAGCAATCATCAAAATTGTGACTTGACGCCTTACTGAAAATTCTACAACTGCTTTGATCATGAATCATTAGCCTTAACAACAACAGGAACACCTTCGTTTAAATTTCTTTGGCCTTTTATTATGACTCGATCACTTTCATTGATACCGGATGTAATTTCTGTATTAGCATCAACCACAAACCCTGACTGTACAACTTTACGTATCGCTATATTATCTTCTTCTACAAAAACATACTTTTTGTCTCTTTCTTCTATCACTGCAACACTTGGTATCAATAATGCATTTTCATGTTGATCGGTAATTACTTTTACTTCTGTAAAATCACCAGGTCTCACCTGAATAGGGTAGTCATCTAATCGAATTGTTATTTTTATGGTTCCAGTACTAGGATCAACAATTGGACTCACCAACTCAATTTTACCAACCAAAGGCTCAGGTACACTATCAATCTTCAGTTCTACTTCATCACCCTTTCTAGCGATTCCAATTCGTGAAGCCGGTAAGTAAACCCTTACTAATAGAGGGTGTATTGCCATCATTCGAAATAATAGTTCACCCTGTGGAACATAGGCACCTAAATCAACATTACGAGTGACTACTCTACCGCTAAAAGGCGCTCTGATTTTAGTATGATATAACGTTAAATCTGCAAGTTTTTTATCCGTTTTTGCCGTTTGAAAGGCAATTTCAGCGGCGTCATATTCTTTTGCTGGTACAACACCTGCTTTACGCATTTTACTAAGACGTAAGTATTCTTTTTCGGTAGATATGTATTTTTGATGTGCCTGCAACGCTCTTAACTTTTGATCATCATCTTCCAGTTGCAGTAATACTGTTCCAACTTCTACATCATCACCCTCTTCGTGAAAGAGCTCTCGAACAACACCTGATGATCGGGCGTTAATTTTAGCGTCACTTTTAGGTTCCAAAGCAGTTGTCGTTGAGTAATAAGCAGTAGCCGTACCAATTACAGCCTTAACCACTATCACCGGAGTTGATTTTATTGCTCTGGGTTTACCACCTTGATTGAATCTTTTTTGGCCAGGTTTACCCTGCTCAGCAGAAGCTTTATCATCGCTACAAGCCGAGAGCGACATTAAAACCATACCTATCACTAGCAGATAGGTATGGATACTCATTGTATTTTTATTCATTGTTAAACATCTTCTTGGTTGGTCTATCACAAACCCATATAACGAACAGAGGAGTAATTGGTTGACAGGTGAACGAATTTATTATTAATAATAGGCATTATACTGTATTTAAATAGGAGGTTAAACTATGATTGTTTCAAGAAGT
>JBLHLI010000083.1:0-8272 GCA_047618765.1 Enterobacterales bacterium
TGTATTTAGCTTATTAATAGTAGGCACAGTTTTACTCGGTTTTTGTATGGCTTTTGTTGCCCAGTTACGTTTTGCAGCCCTTGATTCTTTAGAAAACCCGTTATTGAATCCTAAGGCAATATCACTGCTAATGGTTAGTGGACTGTTTGCTGCAATGTTAGGTCCTGAGATTGCAGTCAGTGCTTCACAGTTAATAGATTCACCTTACGGTTTTGCAGGATCATTCTTCTCTCTTTCAATTTTATTTCTCTGTGCGATATTCATTATCAGTCGTCTTGATCCTATGGTGCCAGCAAAACAAGAGTCCCAAGAAGGAGCAAGAAGCTTATCTTTGATCGTTAAGCAGCCTTTATTTCTGATTGCTTTATCATCATCCGCTATCGGTTATATGATAATGAGCTATATCATGACTGCTTCACCTTTGAGCATGCATGAGTTTCGTGGTTATGACTTAGAATCAGTTAAATGGGTAATTCAGAGCCACATTATTGCTATGTATATTCCCTCATTAATTTCAGCAGCTCTATTAAAGTATATTGGTTTAAATCGGTTAATGTTGTTTGGTGCGATTCTTTATAGCGTTGTTGTTGCTGTAGCCATATCAGGACATTCAGTTATGCACTATTGGTGGGCAATGGTGCTACTAGGCATTGGATGGAACTTTTTATACATGAGTGGTACTTTGTTATTACCTGAATCATATAATGCAAATGAGCGGTTTAAAGTTCAAGCAGTCAATGATTTTGGTGTTTTTCTTACCCAAGCTTTAGCTTCATTATCGGCAGGCATCATTCTATTTAGCCAAGGTTGGACTATTCTAATTTATATTGCCATCCCAATTATTTTACTGATGTTTATGATGAGCATTTGGTTTTATATGATTAGAAAAAGAGAAGTTAGTTAACTTTTAAGATAGCTGTGATAGCATTGCAGATTAAATTTTCGTACAAGTTGAAGGGGACATTTGTTAATGAGTTATCAGGTTCTTGCGCGTAAATGGCGCCCCGGTAATTTTGATGAACTAGTAGGCCAAGCCCATGTATTAAGAGCTCTGTCGAGCGCACTTGATAATGAACGCCTACATCATGCTTATCTATTTACTGGTACCAGAGGTGTTGGTAAGACTACCATTGCCAGAATTTTAGCTAGATGCTTAAATTGCGAAGAAGGTATCAGCTCAAAACCTTGTGGAGTTTGTTCATCTTGTAATGAAATCAATGAAGGTCGATTTGTCGATTTGATTGAGGTGGATGCGGCCTCTAGGACAAAAGTTGAAGACACTAGAGAGTTACTTGAAAATGTACAATATCGACCTACGAGAGGCCGTTACAAGGTCTATCTCATCGATGAAGTACATATGCTATCAAACAGCAGTTTCAATGCACTGCTAAAGACCCTCGAAGAACCACCTCCACATGTGGTGTTCTTGCTTGCCACAACTGACCCACAAAAATTACCTGCAACGGTCTTATCGCGATGCTTACAATTTCATCTTAAGAATATGCAACCCGATGATATCAGTAATCATCTTGCCTATATTTTAAAAGAAGAAGCTATTGTGTCTGAACAAGGTGCTTTAGAGTCTATTGCTTGGTCTGCAAAGGGTTCCATGCGTGATGCCCTTAGTTTACTTGATCAAGCCATAGCCTTTGGTGATGGAAAAGTCACCGATAAAGATGTTAGAGAAATGCTTGGAACAATTGATCGTGACCATGTCTACAGACTTGTGTCAGCGCTCTCAAGTAATGATGGTGTTAGTTGCATGTCTATCATTGATGAGCTTAGTCAATTTGCACCAGATTATGATGATGTCTTAGCTGAGCTGTTAGCAGTATTACATCGAATAGCACTTATACAACAAATTCCTGATGCAAGTTTAGCGACTCAAGATCAACATAGTATTGAGCAACTTGCTGGGGTTATATCAGCGGAAGATGTACAACTTTTCTATCAACTAGCTCTACACGGTCGACGAGATTTACCGTTCGCACCAGATAAGCGAAGTGGTTTTGAAATGTGTATTTTACGGCTAATGAGTTTTAGACCTGCGATAGCAGGAGTGGCCCCGGGAAAAAAGTCTGAAAGCTCGTCTCAACCAGTTTTAGTTAAAACTAATGATGCGAGCGATAAAGCAGATAAGCATATAACACCTGCAGTAATTGAAACTAAGGCAGCTGAATCAACATTTGAAGAACCCAAACTTGAAGAACCCAAACTTGAAGAACCCAAACTTGAAGAACCCAAGCTTGAAGAACCCAAACTTGAAGAACCCAAGCTTGAAGAACCCAAGCTTGAAGAACCCAAACTTGAAGAACCCAAACTTGAAGAACCCAAACTTGAAGAACCCAAGCCTGTAGAAGTAATCCCACAGATACAGGCCGCCATGACTGAAGATATATCAATAGAATCAATCTCTGAAGGTCAAGGGCATCCAATTGATATCCCCGATTATGCTTATGCAGAAGAGAGCCAAGAAGATCAACACTTCGATGATCCTCGCGATCAGCCGGCAACAAAGCAGACAGAATCTACAGATACAATAGAAGCTTCAAAACCATCATACATGTCGAGTCCTCTGAAAAGTCCATTATCAAGAAGTCGACAGCAAAGTAGTGTTGCGAAACCTGAAGTCAGTAGCACAGCTAAAGCACCCCTAGAACCTAGAATTGTTGCTAAAGTTCAATCTGAGACTGTTATCCAACAAAAGACGGAGCAGACTCTTGATGGGAATCTTGAAAAAATAACTGATAATGTTGCACAAAGAGCAACAACTATAGCAGCAGACGAGGCGTCTGTAGCGGAGCTAGACGTTTATATTGACACAAATGAAACAACGTTAGAATTGCCAGCAATTCTAACTATTTGCCAAGAAAACTGGCACTGTGTCATTGCCAAATCAATCTTAGTCGGAGTTACTGAGCAAATTGCTTTAAATAGTCAATTTATAAGTTTTGATGGTGAAGTCATTGAACTAAGCTTATCGAATAACATACGTTCAATGGTGAGCAATGAACATATCAATAAACTCACTGCTGCAGTTAATGGTCTCTATAATAGCTCATATAGAGTGGTTCTAACTGAGTTAGAACCTGAGTTTGAAACGCCGAAACAACGAAAAGAACGTATAAAGAAGCAAAGACATAAGACAGCTTGTGATAACTTGTACAATGATCCGCAACTGCATGCATTATTAAACACTTTCGGAGCACAGTTAGATCAAGAGTCAGTTGAAACACTTTTACATTAAGATTTAATTCTCATAACTGATAAACATACTTAATAAATACCGTTAATATCTACACTAAAGATAAAAGAGGAATAAAATGAAAGGCGGATTAGGCAACCTGATGAAGCAAGCTCAGGAAATGCAAGAAAAAATGAAGAAAGCACAAGATGATTTGGCTCAATTAGAAGTTTCAGGTGAATCTGGAGCTGGCCTAGTAAAGATCACTATGACTGGTCGTCATGATGTTCGTAAGGTCGATATCGACGCTAGTCTGATGAGTGAAGATAAGGAAATGTTAGAAGATTTAGTAGCAGCTGCTATGAATGATGCGGTTCGTAAAATCGAAGCGAGTAATCAAACTAATATGGCCGATATGACAGCAGGGATGCAGCTACCTCCAGGCTTTAAGATGCCGTTTTAAACGATGAATCATTCGCCTTTTAATAACTCAGGTCAAAACACTGTCATTGAAGAATTGATCGAAGCACTGCGCTGTTTACCCGGCGTAGGTCCACGTTCATCTCAGCGAATGGCCTATCATCTTCTAGAGAGAAATCGCCAAGGGGGTGATCGCCTTTCTTCAGCGCTATCCATTGCCATGGCAGAAATTAAACATTGTAAACGCTGTAGAACATTCACAGAAGATGAACTTTGCTCCCTATGTGTCAATACAAGAAGAGACCATTCTCAGCTGTGTATTGTAGAAAGTCCTTCGGATGTACTGGCCATAGAAGGCACCGCTAGCTATCGTGGTCTCTATTTTGTATTAATGGGACATTTATCTCCTCTAGATGGAATCGGACCAGCAGAACTAGGACTTCATCAACTTGAGCAACGCCTTAAAGATGAAACGATTAGTGAATTAATCCTGGCGACAAACCCAACCGTTGAGGGTGAAGCTACAGCTCACTATATTTATGATTTATGTCGTCAGCAAAGCACTACTGTTACACGTATCGCCCATGGAGTACCCCTTGGTGGTGAATTAGAATATGTCGATGGCGGTACACTTGCTCATTCCTTCACTGGTAGACAAAAGTTTCACGATTAAATTTATCCCAATTATCTGTTGAAAGCCTAATAACAGCCCCCATATATGTGTCAACCAAGTTTTATAACTAATAATTTAAACCTTCTAGGAGCTTTTGAAGATGACCGATACTGCCGCTAAAGAGACTCATGTTTTCCAAACAGAAGTTAAACAACTTCTACACCTTATGGTGCACTCTCTTTATTCGAACAAAGAAATATTCCTTCGCGAACTTATTTCAAACGCAGCTGATGCTGCTGATAAATTGCGTTTTACGGCGCTAGATAATGACAGTCTATATGGCGATGATAGTGAGCTGAAAATTCGCATCACTACTGATAAAGAAGCCGGCACCTTGACCATTACAGATAATGGTATAGGCATGAACCGCGAAGATGTGGTTAAGAATTTAGGAACTATTGCTCGCTCAGGTACTTCAGAATTTGTTAAAAATCTAACCGGTGATCAAAAGCAAGATTCAACAATGATTGGCCAATTTGGTGTTGGATTCTATTCAGCATTTATTGTTGCCGATAAAGTTACCGTTATCAGTCGAGCTGCAGGTGATGAAGCTAACCAAGCCGTGCAGTGGGAATCTGAAGGTGAGGGCGAGTTTAGCCTAGAAGATGCTACGCGTTCAAAGCGCGGAACTGATATCATTTTGCATCTTAAGGAAGAAGAGAAAGAATTCTTAGAAGCTTATCGACTACGATCAATTGTGAGTAAATATTCTGATCACATCAGCTTAACTGTTGAGATGGAAAAGCAAATTACTCCTGAATTTGATGAAGATGGAAAGCCAAAGGAAGTTGAAGCCCCTACAGAACCTGAATTTGAAGCGGTAAATAAAGCAACAGCTTTATGGACTCGTGGTAAAAGCGATATTAGTACTGAAGAGTATCAAGAATTCTACAAGCATGTATCACATGATTACACCGATGCAATGACTTGGAGCCATAATAAGGTTGAGGGTAAGCTAGAATATACATCTTTATTGTATATTCCCTCTAAAGCACCTTTTGATATGTGGAATCGTGATAAGCCCCGTGGCATAAAATTGTATGTTCAACGTGTATTTATTATGGATGAAGCAGAGCAATTCTTACCTGTTTATTTACGATTTGTCCGTGGATTAATCGATTCCAATGATCTTCCTTTGAATGTATCTCGTGAACTTTTACAAGATAGCAAAGTAACAGCTTCACTGAAGAGCGCTAGTTCAAAACGTGTTTTGGGAATGTTACAAAAAATGGCTGATAAGAAGCCAGAAGAATATCAAACGTTTTGGAATGAATTTGGTCAGGCTCTGAAAGAAGGCCCTGCTGAAGATATGACAAATAAAGAAGCTATTGCAAAATTGTTACGATTTAGCTCTACAGAAACAGATTCAACTGAACAAAATATTGCACTAACGGATTATGTTTCAAGAATGAAAGAAGGTCAGGATAAAATTTATTTTGTATCGGCTGAAAACTTTGAAACCGCTAAGAACAGTCCTCATCTAGAAGTGTTCCGCAAAAAAGGTATCGAAGTACTAATCTTGTCAGACAAAATCGATGAGTGGTTAGTAATGCACTTGACTGATTTTGATGGAAAGACACTACAGTCAGTGTCACGGGGTGAGCTCGAATTAGGTGATCTTGATTCTGATGATGATAAAAAAGCCTTAGAAGAAGCTTCTGAGACTATGAAACCGTTCATTGAACGTATCAAAGCAAGCTTAGGTGAGCAAGTTTCAGACGTAAGAGTTACTGACCGTCTAACTGAATCTCCTGCTTGTATTGTTGGCGCTGCTGATGAAATGGGCTCACAAATTGCAAAAATGATGCAAGCTGCGGGTCAAGCTATACCGGAATCTAAACCAATTTTAGAGATTAATCCTGAGCATGAAATTGTTCTTAAGCTACAAGAAGAGTCTGATGAACAGAGATTCGGTGATTGGATTTCTGTCTTACTTGGTCAAGCTTTACTGGCTGAAAGAGGAACTTTAGAAGACCCATCTTCTTTTGCTCGTCAACTTAACCAACTGTTGTTGCAATTAACAAAATAACCTATTGCAAACCTAGTTAGTTATAAGGCGCTTAAATTAATAATTAAGCGCCTTTTTTTATGCGCTTAATTAAACTTTTCATGTTTCCAAAATATTATTCTTGTTCTATACTGCAACTGCGTTTAACCTATCGATATTCTAGTTTTTTTAATTATTTTTGGAGCAATACAAATGCGGGTAATTCTTTTGGGGGCACCTGGGGCAGGCAAGGGAACTCAGGCACAATTTATTAAAGAGAAATATGCTATTCCTCAAATTTCTACTGGTGATATGTTAAGAGCTGCAGTCAAAGCGGGTACGGAATTAGGCATAAAAGCCAAGATTGTTATGGATGCAGGAGAACTCATTTCTGATGAAATTATCATTGGTCTAGTCAAAGAAAGGGTTACAGAAAGTGATTGTGCTAATGGCTATCTTCTTGATGGCTTTCCACGCACTATTCGCCAAGCTGATGCCATGAGAGAAAATGATATTGATGTAGATTATGTTTTAGAAATTAATGTTGCTGATGAAGAGATTATTAAGCGATTGGAAGGGCGTAGAGTCCATCCTAACTCTGGTCGTGTTTATCACCTTGTTTATAATCCACCTAAAAATGAAGGTGTTGATGATGAAACTGGCGAAGCCCTCATTCAACGTGAAGATGATACCCAAGAAACGGTGCAGAAACGCTTAAACATTTATCACGAGCAAACGAGTCCACTGATTGCCTATTATTCAGATTGGGCTGCTACGAATGAAGATAAAGCACCTAAATATGTCAGTGTTGCAGGAATAGGTACCGTTGAGCAGATCAAAAGCAGGGCTCTAGAATCATTAGAATAAATGCTTGATTGTCTGCAATATAGCAATAAATAAATAAAAAACGGAGCACTAGTCTCCGTTTTTATTATTTCAGTCATGCTATTATTTATTATAACATGGCATTTTTGTAGTATTATAAGGTAATTAACTTGAAATTTTTCTCACTAAAATCAATAACTTTTTTATGCTTGTTGTTTGTACTTTCCTCTTGTGGAGGAGGTTCTAGTGATGAGAATAACCCTCCTGTTAATAATACACCTGAATTAAATGCTGACTTCAATGATCTAAAACCATATTTGCCTAATGGGCCCTATGCTGCCCAGTTAAAAACCTGTGTTTCTATCGTTAATATTCCTGACTCTTGTACATTAAATCAACTTCCTCCTATAGGTTTAGATAGTGCAACACCAACCGTTGATGATGTTTTAAATCACTTAGTTGTTTCCCATGAATGGATGGGAGATAGGATGCGTGATTTACTTGAAATGATGCCAGCGGATATGTTGTTAATGTTACGATCAAATACCGCTATTGTTATTGATGCAGATATAAGACCTGCTTATTTTTGGCAATTAACGGGTGCCATCTATATCGATCCTGCATTTTTATGGACGACGAATGAGGAAAAAGCAACTATTGACCCTACTGAAGATTTTCGTTCAGGTTTTGGTGACGAACTTCAATTTAAGCGTTTATGGCGCTACATCATTGATAATGACTATGCTTGGTCTAGCGATTCTCTCACTGGTACAGAGGTGAGAACTAATGCTGATAATTTAGTATTAACAACCTGGCTATTTTATCATGAACTTGCCCATGCTAATGATTGTATGCCATCAGTTGAGCTAAGTAATTTAACTAGAGGCTCTAGCTATTATCAGAATTATTTAAATATTAGTAATAGTGGTAAATGTATTCACGATCGGTTGACGGCGATGTATCCTCTTAATTCAACCTTATGGAGTTCCTTGGCTGGAGTTTTATATCAGGGTAATGACGCAACAACGGCAGAAAAGTCATACTCAGCTGAATTTGTTGCTGCTGAATTTATTACAGATATCGCAAGTGATACCTACAGTTATTCATCTGTTTGGGAAGACACGGCGATGCTATTTGAAGAAATATTAATGAAGAAGAACTTCAATGCTGATCGGGATATTAT
>JBLHLI010000084.1:0-8226 GCA_047618765.1 Enterobacterales bacterium
TGCGAGCTGAGCTAGAGCTAAAATATCCCAATGTTGAATTCCGCCTTTCAGGCAATCAAGCCATGAACAATGCTTTTGGTGAGGCATCAAAGACAGACATGTCGACACTTTATCCGCTTACCTTTTTAGTTATTTTCTTGGGGTTGTTGTTTTTCTATCGTAACTTTAATGCCATGATTGCCACAGTTATGGTTATCATTACCTCTATTTCCTTTGCTGTAGGTGCTTTGGGATGGCTTGGTATTCCTGGTTCTCCTCCAGTACTTAATTCTGGCATTATGATCATGACTCTTGCTGTCGCTGATTGTTTACATATCACCTCAACGTTTTTTCATCTGTTAGGTAAAGGTAATGAAAAGAAGCAAGCTATTATAGAAAGTTTACGAATAAACTTACAACCGGTCTTTTTAACTAGCCTGACCACTGTTATTGGCTTTTTAACGCTTAATTTTGCTGAAGGTCCTCCATTTCAAGATCTTGGTAATGTAGTTGCTATAGGTGTGACCGCAGCTTTTGTACTGTCGCTTACTTTATTACCCGCCTTATTGATGATCCTACCTATGCCTACTAATAGAGGTGTGTCGACTGAAAGTAAACTAATGCTGAAGTTTGCTGATTGGGTTATTAAACACAACCGCCGCTTATTTAATATTACTGGTGTAGTGATTATATCGCTAGTTGCATTAATACCACTGAATGAGCTCAATGATATTTGGATTGAATATTTTGATGAAGACATGCAAGCCAGACAGAACATCGAATACACGAGAGATAACCTAACAGGTATCAATACAATTCAATACTCTCTAACTTCAGGGGAAGCGAATGGCATTAATAAAACACAATACCTTGCAGATGTAGAAAAGTTTGCTAATTGGTTTGAACAACAACCTGAGACATATCATGTTAATGTTTTTAATACGGTATTAAAAAAGCTTAATCAAAACCTTAATCAGGATGACCCTAAATTTTATAAGTTACCTGAGGATAAAAAGTTAGCTGCCCAATATACGCTGCTCTACGAATTATCCCTGCCTCAAGGTTTAGATTTGAATAATCAAATCAATGTTGATAAATCAGCAATGCGCTTGGTTGTAACCCTACAACAGCTATCGACTAAGGAAATGCTAGCATTTGAAACAAAGGCATCAAATTGGTTAAAAGACAATACTCCTGAATATATGCATAGTGAAGGCACTAGCTCGGATATCATTTTTGCCCATATTGGTATGTCGAATATCGTGAGCATGATGGGTGGAACCTCTATAGCATTAGTTATCATATCGTTAATTTTAATGGTTGCTCTAGGTTCATTTAAATATGGCTTAGTCAGCTTAGTTCCTAACCTTGCTCCAGCAGCTATGGGCTTTGGTATTTGGGCACTAATTGACGGACGTGTCGGGATGGGATTATCAGTAGTAGTTGGTATGACTTTAGGCATTGTGGTTGATGATACCGTGCACTTTTTATCTAAATACTTAAGAGCTAGACGAGAACGAGGTCTTAGCGCGGAAGAGGCAGTAAGATATTCTTTTGAAACAGTAGGCGTTGCTCTAAGCCAAACTACCGTTATATTGGTATCAGGTTTTTCAGTTTTAATATTTTCAACCTTCATAATGAATGCGAATAATGGTTTGTTAACCAGCGTAACCATTGCTATGGCACTCATTGTTGACTTTTTATTCTTACCAGGCTTATTAATCATGGTCGATAAGAAAGCTTCAAAACGCTTTGCTAAGTCTAGCTGTTCTGAAGAAAGTTTCGAATCATCTGCACAACTTATAAAGGAAATCTAATGCGTATTTCATCAACATTATTAACTGCGGCTGTCGTATATACGGCTTCTATATTGACAACTTCAATACTCTCACCTTCAATATTAATGGCTGAAGAGGATTCAAATCGTGGATTAGAAATTGCTATAGAATCTGATAAACGCTCGAATGGTTTTATTGATTCTTCATCTAATATGAAAATGACTCTCACTAATCGTCACGGTGAATCTAGTACACGAGAATTAAGAGTACGTTCAATGGAAGTTGAAGATGATGGTGATAAATCTATGACCATTTTTGATACTCCTGCTGATGTAAAAGGAACGGCTCTGCTAACTTATAGTCATAAAATAAAAAATGATGACCAATGGTTATATCTACCTGCGCTAGCAAAAATCAAACGTATGTCTTCGAGTAATAAATCAGGTCCATTTATGGGTAGCGAATTTGCCTTTGAAGATCTTGGTTCACAAGAAGTCGAAAAATATCGTTGGACTTTCCTAAAAGAGGAGAAGTTAGAGGGTGTAGACACTTATGTGGTAGAAAGAATTCCTGTTGATAGAAAGTCTGGCTATACCAAGCAAATTGTATGGATCCATAAAGCTGAATATTACGCCATTAAAATTGATTTCTATGATCGTAAAAAGTCACTCCTTAAAACGCTTAACAATAGTGACTTTAATCTATATCAAGATAAATTTTGGCGTGCACATTTAATGGTTATGAAAAATCATCAAACCGGTAAAAGTACTGATCTAATTTGGAGCAACATCGAATTTGGTCAAGGCTATAAAGCCCGTGACTTTGCTAAAAATAGTTTAAAGAGAATTAAGTAATTTATCTTTAACTAGCAGTGTTTTTAAATATCAGCGTACCTATGATTTCCTTAACAGGTTAATTATAGGTTTATTAATTATAAGCTTTAACAATTAGACTTCAGAATGAAAATTATTAATATTATTTATAAAAATATCCCGCTACTAGTGATCTTAGCAATAATCCTAATGATTACAAATCCTCTATCGGCAGGTGAATGGCGTGGCAATATTGCCCTTGAAAGTCGATTTTTTCTAGAAGATGCTGACTTTATGCAAGACTCAGAGCAATATTCACTGCGCTTTGAACCTGAATATATTCATACCTCTGACGAAGATTCTTCTCTATTTAACTTTAGGGCATTGTTACGAAAAGACAGTATGGATGATGAAAGAACACATCTTGATTTACGTGAGTTGAGTTGGCTTACTTATGGCGATGATTGGGAATTAAAACTTGGGATATCTAAAGTTTTTTGGGGTGTTGCGGAGTCTGCACACTTGGTTGATATCATCAATCAGTCAGATACTATTGAGAATATCGATGGAGAAGACAAACTCGGCCAGCCAATGGTTAATTTAACCTTGTTAAGGGATTGGGGAACTCTAGATCTATTTATACTTCCCGGATTTCGAGAGCGAACATTTCCTGGTGTTGATGGTCGATTTCGTGCGCCTATTAAGATTGATGTAGATAATGCTCAATATGCTTCTTCCGATGGTCAAGATCATGTAGATGGCGCTATTAGGTGGTCTCATACTATTGATGAGTGGGATATTGGTATAGCTCATTTTAGTGGTACCAGTAGGGCACCTATTTTAGTACCGACCATTACCACAGAAGGTTTAGTACTACAGCCTTTATACAATACTATTGACCAGACTAGTTTGGATATTCAAGCGACCTTTGATATCTGGTTGTGGAAACTTGAAGTAATATCAAATAATGGTTATGACAAAGACAGATATAATGCAGCCGTCGGTGGTTTTGAGTATAGTTTTTATGATGTTGCCGAGTCTGGCATTGATATCGGAGTAATTGTTGAGTATCAATATGATGATAGAGATTATGATATCTCTGGCTCTAAAATATATGACTCCGTTGTTTTGGGTAGTCGATTTGCTTTTAATGATGAACAATCAACGGAACTGTTAATTGGATTATCTATCATTGAAGAAAGCCATAATCAATTTTGGAATATTGAAGCAAGTCGTCGTCTTGGTGAAAGTTGGAAAGTGACTATTGAGGCAAGGCTCGTTAGTCATGTGGATGACACAAAACCCTTTGAAAGTCCTTTTTATAGTGTCCGTAATGATTCCTTTGTAATGATTGAACTTGCTCGCTACTTTTAATTAAACTGGCCCTCATATAGGGCCAGTTAGTAAGTAATAAGGAAAACTTAATCTAGTTTCAAAGAAGCCCTACCTTGAATAAAAGTCACATCAACAGGGATGTTGGCTTTTGTTAGCTTATCTAAATCATCTTGCAGATCTTTTCCTATAATACCTTTTTCTTTAATCAGATCTTTTGCGCCTTGATAATCGCCATCACCTTGCAGAACCAAAAGCTTTTCGCTTAATGCATTCATAGCTTTTTGCATATTGTCATAATTGATGCTGTAAAGGCCTGACTCTTGGTCTCGACTAAAGGCTCCCATTTCACTAAAGAAGTTAAAGCGAACCATATTTGCACGACCATGGGCTGAAGAGGCTCCAAAACGAATAGAGCGGAAAATACTAGTCATGAAAGTAACATAATTATCCATTAGTTCACCTTCATCAATCTCACCTTTTTCATACAATTTAGTAATCATATAAAGACCAAGGATGTCGGCTTTGCCTTCTTCTAAACTTGAGGCAGTCTCAAGAAGAGCTTGTCTCACTGTTCCTTTACCATCGAGTGTATTTTTAATTCCTAGACCATGGGCAACTTCATGAAACATAGTGTTTGCAAAAAAGGCGTCAAAGGTTATATAACGTCTTTGTTCTTCAACGATGAGTTGCTCTGAGATAGGCACTAAAATTTTATCAAACTTTGCCTGCATAGCATTTTTTAACTGTAGTCTTCGTGTACCTTTGAGTAATTGAACCTCTTCATCATTAGGTAAGTTGATTGCGATAGTCTTTGAACCTGAGTTGCTATCACCAGCATAATAAATTACATCATATGCATTCAAATCAGCATTAGCACCAGGCATTTCAGCCTTGTATTTATCAGCAACAGGCAATCCTTTTTGTAATTCGGGTAAGAAACCTGCAAATTTAGCAAGGCGTTCACTCCATTTTAAATCTTTGATTAGAACATAACCTTCAAAAGCTGCTCGAGAGCCAAACAGTTGATCTTCATAAGTTTCAATAGGTCCTATAACCAGTTCAATTGGATTTGATTTCATATCCATCCAAGCCATATCACTTGGCTGATATTCGTTGGACAATAGGGCTGCTGAGCGTAATTTTAAATAATTTGCAAAGTCTTTATCATCAGCCAGTTCAGAAGCTTTTAACAATAAGTTTGAGACTTGCATGAGTTCTTTAGCAAAAAACTCTGAATAAGGAATAGTCATTAATTTGCCTTCTTTATCACGGCGAATCATAGAATAGAGACCATCCTTGTCTGCTAGATCAGATGCAGTTAGTTCTTCCTTTGTCATATCTTTAGGATAAAAGTTTGCACCTAGTGGTTTATCATTAATTCCATCAACAAAACTTTTGTTGGCTGCTAATCTATCCCAAGGACCATAATTAATGGCAATAAACTGTTTAACATCTGCATTTTGTACTGATGCTAATAGTTTCTCTTTATCACCATAACTTTGGACCCAGAATAAATCATTCATGATTTTCGATGCATCAATTAACACAGCAATCATCTGCTTTTGGTTATTACTTAAATGAGATAAATCGGCTGTGAGTTCAAAAGGAGCATAGATATTGAGTCTTTGAGATGCATATTGACTAAGCTCAGAAGAGGTTTCAGTTGAATCAACGAGACTTGCAGTTTCGACGACTTTACTTTTCATTGAACTTTGTTCTTTGGTCACTTCGTCTGATTCATTATTAGTTGATGAATCGGAACAAGCTGAGATACTGAACACTGTTGCTATGAGTGCTAGAGCAGAGAGGAGTGGCAATTTTTTTGTTTTCATTTTGTGATCCTAAATATGAAGAGAATTGGCAATAGGGTTATTATTTTTGTTGAGCAGAATTGTATCAGATTTAATTAGTGGGAAGCAGAAAAAGAAAAACAGGCTTTTAATTTACTTAAAAGCCTGTTTTTCAGTTTAGTACTTTGATATGAAATTTTATTCAGGAAGCCTTGGACCTGCAGCAATAATTTCTTCATCAACATCAAATTTACTGAAGTTGTCGGTAAATTGCTTACAAAGATCGGCCATTTCAACATCATAAGCGTCGCTATCAGCCCAGGTCTTTTTAGGCTGCAGTATTGATGGTTCTATACCAGGTACTGCAACAGGAACTGATAAATTCAAGCCTTCAAGATGTACAGTTTCAACATCTCTTAAAGCACCTGATTGAATTGCATGAATAAACATACGAGTAGTCGGTATGCTGAAACGTCTGCCACCACGTCCGTGAGCACCACCAGTCCAACCTGTGTTTAATAAATAAACTTGAGCATCAGATTCATCCATTCTCTTCATTAATAAGTTTGCGTATTCAGAAGCTGGACGAGGAAAGAAAGGAGCTCCAAAACAAGTTGAGAAGGTTGATTTAATTCCAGAACCAGAACCCATTTCTGTAGAACCCACTAAGGCAGTGTAGCCACTGAGAAAGTGATAAGCCGCTGCTTCTCTATTTAATAGTGATACAGGAGGTAAAACACCGGTTAAATCACAGGTTAAGAAGATAATAGCGTTTGGCTCTTGTCCTCTGTTGTTAGGGACTCGTAAATCGATGTGTTCTCGTGGATAAGCTGCACGTGAATTCTGAGTAAGACTAACATCATCATAATCAGGATCAGCTTTATCGCCAGAAAGTACTACATTTTCTAGAATCGCACCATGACGGATAGCATCCCAAATCACCGGCTCGTTTTTCTGACTTAAATTAATACACTTAGCATAACATCCGCCTTCAATATTAAAGACTGTACCTTGACCCCAACCATGCTCATCATCACCGATAAGTAAACGTTCAGGATCTGCTGATAAGGTAGTTTTACCTGTTCCACTTAAACCAAAGAATAATGTTACTTCATCATCATGGCTGGCATTAGCTGCGCAGTGCATAGGTAGAACGTCTCTAGCTGGAAGTAGGAAGTTCTGAACAGAGAACATGGCTTTTTTCATTTCACCCGCATAGCGCATTCCTGCAAGTAGAACTTTTTGTTGTGCAAAGTTAATAATAACGCAACCATCTGAATGGGTGCCATCAACTTCAGGATCACATTCAAATCCAGCGGCATTTAATATTTGCCATTGTTTCTTATCACTTGGATTAAATGATTCGGGTTTAATAAATAAATTGCGTGCAAAAAGGTTTTGCCAAGCAGTTTGAGTTCGTACATTAAGAGGTAGGTAGTACTCAGGATCAGAACCAACATGAAGGTTAGCAAGATAATGAGAATCTTGTTCTGACAGATAGTGTTCAACTTTATCCCAAAGCGCATTAAATTTAGCTTCTTCAAAAGGGCGGTTGATCATACCCCAGTCAATTTCGGCTTCTGTTGAGCTTTCTTTGACGATAAATCTGTCTTTAGGTGAGCGACCAGTACGTTCACCAGTAACTATCGTTAAGGCACCATTGCTGGCCAGAGTGCCTTCTTTTCTTTGTAGAGCATGTTCAATTAATTCTGAAGGTTCAAGATCCATGTGTTGATTATGTTCGGAACTCGTTGAATTTAAAGACATTTTAACTATACCTCTTAGTAACTTAAATACAAATCAATCTGAACAGTTCAGACTGCATGAAATTTCGCAGAATTATCGCAGAATCATTAGATAATTAACAGTATTTATACCATAGAATTTAAATAGTTTTGATACTGTTTGCACAGTAGTTTAGATAATAGAGCTTGTCTCTTTATTTGTATGCCTAGTTTGGTTATGCTTGCTCTTTAGTTCTAATGATAATGATATCGATTATGTACATAAAAATTTTCACATTGCTGTTTCTGAGTTTCTTAAGTATTGGCCTATCTCAAGGAGCTGAGAATGTTATCGATCCACTGATTCCAGCAGAAGATAAGTTTATTAAAAGTCCAATCGTTGGCAAAGAAGATAAGCATAGCCAGTTATTTCGTTATGCCTTTGATGCTAAACATTTATTATTTCCTGTAAAAATAACCTCAATTGATGGTTGGTTGGTCACTGATTTTGTTAGTACTGAAACCAATCATGAAACAAGTATCGAAGAGACTGGTTCTGAAATGGCTAGTATTGAAGAGTCTAGTACTGGAATATCAGTCGATGTTAAATTAAAAGCTTTAGAGATTCTATTAGCTCCCGGTGAGCATCAAATGAAGGTTGTACCTGATTTTGAAAATATCCAGCCACAAACTGTTTTTATGGCTTCTCCTTGGCAAGAAAAGCATATAACTTTTAAGCTTACAGAAGGACAGCAGATAGCCGTTGCAGCAAGATTATTAAATGTTGATTCCCTTGAATGGGTTATCG
>JBLHLI010000085.1:0-8192 GCA_047618765.1 Enterobacterales bacterium
ATATTGTGATAATACACGTTTCGCCTCTATAATCGCATCAAAGTAAAGGTCACCTGCCGCTTGGCTAGCATCGTTTAAATGCGCATTATGGCCTCGAATCCCAAGGTTTTCGAGCACGCCTAACGAGGTTAATATTTGTGGACTAGTAAGTGCGAGCTTAATATATATTCTATCGGCAAAAACACGGAACGAAAATGGTTTATCAGCTTTCCATTCGTGGGTGCCCCAAATACCTGCCATTAAAATTAGAGCTAACAACCCTAAGCCTAAACGTTTAAAAAGAGTTTTCATCGCACGCCTATCCCTGTGTTTATTATTATTTTATAGAATGTCCAGTCTATACTGAGTACTTACGTATAGTAAGTAGAATAAATACTATGTTATTTACCATTTTAGATCAATTTTAGTATAGGCTTAATCCGCGCCAATTCAGGTGTTATATATTAAGGGAATAAGATGCACCAGTTTAGGTATTTAGTTGGACTGTTTACTGTTTTTTTCAGTCTGACAGTAAGTGCTAATGAGAACATTATCAGTGGTGCCTGGTATAAACTTGAATCAAAAATACTAAAAGAAGAAAGACAGTTTGCTGTTTATATTCCTCCAAGCTATAACGAAAATAATGATACAAAATATCCAGTTATGTATGTTTTGGATGGTGATGTAACGAGATTTCGCACTATCACTGGTCTAGTAGAAGCACTGAGCACCAATAACTTGGGACGCCAGATCCCAGAGTTTATTATTGTAGCTATTCCCAATACAGATCGAAATAGAGATTTAACTCCAACAGCTGTCAATTTCACATTTAAAGGACAACTTTTAGATGAACTTGATACCAGTGGCGGTGCTAGCAAATTTGCGTCTTTCTTAGAGCGAGAACTTATTCCTCACATGAACCGAACATATCGAACGAATGATACTCGGCTACTTTTAGGGGAGTCATTTGGCGGATTATTTGCAGCGCACTCTTTACTGCTAAATCCATTATTATTCACCGAATACTTAATTACCGATGCCACATACGTTTGGGATAATAATTACCTTAATCGTATATTAAAAGAGTCCATAGCAGCAAAGCTACAGATTAAGGCGAATGTTTATCTTTCCTTAGCAAACAATGAACACCTTGGTGAAATAGGTAAAACTAACTATCAATGGGGCAAGGAATTTGCAGAGCATCTGAAAACTTTATCAGCAGATAGTTTAGATGTTCGTTCACAATATTTTGAAGATGAAACCCATGGAACTGTTGCAATGTTAAGCTGGTATCATGGCTTGTTGTATTTATATAAAAGCTAAGTACTTAAATTGTTCTAAAGACAACTGTATTCAGGCAGTAATATATTTTTGTATGTGTTTCGCTAAGTCTACCTGTGTATAAGGTTTTCTTAGCAAAATTTTTGCAAAATCCAAGCCTTCAAAAGCTGAGGCTTCATCATTGTATCCTGATGTTAATCTCACTTTTAGTTCAGTTAACATATCGCTAGCCTGCTTAGCTAATTCATAACCATTAGTACCACCTGGCATTAATATATCAGTAAATAACATATCAATATCTGAAGAACTCTTTAATTGTGTTAAAGCATCATTTCCAAAGTCAGTATTAACATCTTCAATGACATCGATTACTTTTCCTTTACCTCTTGGATTTCATCGTTGCTTTGTTAGCTCTTGAGAAGTTATCTCTAAAGCTTAACTATCAACTTACCTTTATTAGCGCCAGTGAAGAATAAATTTAAACCTGTCATGGCTGATTCTAATCCTTCTAAAATATGTGTGCGATGTTTAATTTTTCCTTGCATCACATAGGGAGTGAGTTTCTCTAATAATTGCGGTATATCACCAAAATGGTCAGGCATAGCATAACCTTGTACCGTCAATCGCTTTTTGATCATCGGGATCCAATTAGGCCCTAAATCAGGTTCTGCTTTAGGGTAGTCGGCAATCATGCCACAAACAGCAACTCGTCCATGGGTATTCATTCTGGCAAAAACATGGTGTTGTATTGGTCCACCGGTATTTTCAAAATAAATATCAATACCCTTAGGTGTGAGTTCCGTTAGCTTAGTGGCTAAATCATCAGTTTTATAATTAATAGCACCATCGAAGCCCAATTCATTAACGATCCAATCGGCTTTTTCATCACTTCCTACCACTCCAATAACGGTTAGTCCTTCCGCTTTAGCTAATTGTCCAACAATGGATCCCACTGAACCAGCAGCTCCAGAAACAACTAGTGTTTCACCAGCTTTAGGTTTGCCTATAGCAAAAAGACCTTGTGTTGCTGTCAAACCAGGTAAAGCAAATACCGATAATATTGTTTCATCAGGTACTGGTGCCTGTACTTTGTTCAAACCTTTTCCATTAGATAAGATGTATTCCTGCCAACCTAATAATCCCATAACACGGTCACCCTTCTGAAATTTAGGATGCTTACTCTCTACTACCTCACCGACGCCTGAGCTGCGCATCGCAGTGCCTAATTCTACCGGTGGTATATAGCTTTCAGTATCAGGACTCATCCAACCAAACATCGCAGGATCTAATGACATATGGGTTTGTTTAATTAGAAACTCACCGTCACCAATAGTCGGCATCTCTTTTTGAACGACTTCAAATAATTCAGGACCTATGGGACCACCTTGTGGTCTGGCAATTAAATTGATTACGGTATAAGTTGTCATAATTTATATCTCTCTATATTCGACGGTGTATTTTATTCAGATAATAAAAAAGGCGAAACCTTTCGGATTCACCTTTTTTTGTCATCTATCTCAATGAGATATCAAACTTACCCGAATTGCTCCGGGCTAGTAGTACTAATTAAAGTGCTACGATGTTCTCTGCTTGAGGACCTTTCTGACCTTGAGTTACTGTGAACTCAACGCGTTGGCCTTCAGCTAATGTTTTGAACCCTTCAGCAGCAATAGCGCTGAAATGAGCAAAGACGTCAGGACCTGACTCTTGCTCGATGAAACCAAAACCTTTAGATTCGTTAAACCATTTTACTGTACCAGTAGTTGTAGACATAATATTATTCCTATTAACTTTATAAATTATTAAAGCCCTCTTCTTAAATTAGATAGAAGGCGGTTTCGCTGAAATGTGTTGCTAATAAATTTTAAGAAATAGGATGAATACAAAATAAAACATCAAAATGGCATAAAAAAATATAAGACGTACTTTCAAGCTGTGCGAATTTTACTCTCTTCTACTAAATAGTCAACACTTTTAATTAGTTAATACTCTTTTCGACTATTCAGCATCGCTAGTTTGCCCATAAAAATGTACGCAACTTAAACTTTCTCTACCTTCATAGACGATTATGGACATGTTTCATATGCCTATACCAATATGCACAGACCTTCCCATGCACATGGGCTTGGTCACATTACGACAATTACTGAGCCATCGTTCTGGAATTGTAATTTTAACTAGTTAAAGTTATTAGAGTTCATTGTCATAAAGTATCCCAACAGTGCCTTCACGCCTTGGATCAGCACCACCTTGGAGAGTTCCATCTTTGAGTTTTAACACAGCGGTTAGTCCTGAAATTTCACCTTCGGACTCAAAGACATTGTAACCAAAGTCACGCAAAGCCTGAATAATCTCAGGCTTTGCGTGTTGGCGTTCGATACGAACTTGTTTAGTTTTTGCGACCATGTTTGGTAAGTTAATAGCTTCTTGAGGAGAAAGTCCCCAACTCATGATGCCGACAATAGTTTTTGCTACGTAAGAAATGATACTTCTGCCACCGGGTGAGCCAACCGCCATAAGAAAATCATTATTCTCATCGAGTACGATGGTTGGTGACATTGAAGAACGTGGGCGTTTACCCGGAGCTACCGCGTTTGCTATAGGGTTGCCATCGGCGTCCTCATAATCGAAAGAAAAATCGGTCAATTGATTGTTAAGGATCATGCCACCTGCCATGCGCAGTGAACCAAAATATCCTTCAACGGTAGAGGTCATGGAAACGGCATTGCCCTCGGCATCAACCACAACGAAATGTGTCGTACCCTGGGTATCTAAAGTCGCGTCTGTACCATAATTAGCGCTCTCACGTTTATCTTGATACGCCCAAGGATTACCAGACACGATATTATTGTTAGCCCCTTTTCGAGAGATCAGCTTGGCCCTGTCTTTGATATAAGCATCACTCATGAGTCCTTTAATCGGAACCTCAACAAAGTCATCGTCGGCGATGAATTGATTATTATCAGCGTAAGTGATGCGTAATGCTTCAGCGAGTAAAGTCCAATTTTGTGGATCATTAGCCCCTGTTTTTGAGAATGGCGGCGCTTCGTTCAAAATGCTCATAACCATAGAAACAGAAACCCATGAGGATGGTAGGGCCGAGCCACAAAGAGTCGTTTTGCGATATGCACTACAATAAGCGTCGCGTTTTACCGCCTTATAATTTTCAATATCAGTAACTGATAATAAACCACCGTTCGGCTTTTGTTGTGCCGCCGCTACGATGGATAATGCTATATCACCACGGTAAAAGTCAGCAGGATCGTTAGCAACAACTTTTAGCGTTTCCGCATATTTTTGATTTTTTAAGAGATGGCCTATGGGTAGAGGGTTACCATTGTTAAGATGAAGATATTCATAAATTTCTGTTGGGCCATCTTTGATGCTTTTATAAAAATGCTTTTCGTAATAAACGATAGAGTTATGCATACGCGGGGATACTAAGAAGCCATCTACTGAATGAGTAATGGCGGACTGAAACAAATTTTTCCAATCAAGTTTACCGTGCTCTTGATGTGCGAGATTTAGAAGCGCAACTACGCCTGGTGCGCCAATGGAAATGCCGCTGTGTTTGGCTTTGTAGAAAGACAGTTTATTACCATTTTCATCTAAAAAAAGTTCTTTCGTCACAGCCATCGGGGCTTTTTCGCGACCATTATAATAATCAATCTTTTTTGTACTGGCATCATAATGAACCATGAAGCCTCCACCACCAAAACCTGAGCTTTGAGGCTCAACTAGGCTTAAAGTTGCTTGAATTGCAACGGCCGCGTCCATTGCTGAGCCACCAGCACGCAAAATTCCAAGACCAGCCTCTGTAGCTAGCGGATTGGCAGTTACCACCATGCCAACTGGTTTTGGTTCGGCGTTAATGGCAGTGTTAGTGATGTCCTGAGCATTCGAACATTCCATGATGACGATTGTAAAAAGTAAAAAGCACTTTTTAATGATTTGCATTTAATTCCTCCACAGAATTAATTAACCGGGATTTGAGTATGCGGTCAAGGATATTTTTTATATAAATATAATCTTAAACTTAGTATTTAAAATTAAGGATTTAAGCGATAAATTGCATCATTATCAGTAGCAACATAGATGAATCCATCGGCTAATTGTACGACATTTCTAACGCGGCCAATATCTTTTTGAACTATCTCAGTGGCAACGATTTTATTGCCTTCCAGTTTGCATAAAACGAGATAATTAAATTTAAGTGAGCCAACTAATAAATGACCTTTCCACTCTGGATACTTATCGCCAGTAACAAACGCCATACCTGAAGGTGCTATGGAAGGGTCCCAATAATAGATAGGTTGTTCCATACCTTCTTTTTTAGTGATTTCAGTAAAACTTGTGCCATTATAATTAATGCCATAACTGATCACCGGCCAACCATAATTTTTACCCGCGGCTATGATGTTGACTTCATCACCTCCACGAGGGCCATGCTCATGAGCCCAAATTTCTCCAGTTTTAGGATGCTTAGCCATACCCTGGGGATTACGGTGACCATAACTGTATACAGCAGGCTTAGAGCTCGTTACAAAAGGGTTATCAACAGGAATTTTTCCATCATCATGCAGACGATAAATTTTACCACCATCTCGAGTTAAACCTTGTGGATTAACACTTCGATTGCCACGGTCACCCACTGAAAAATACAAGTAACCAGCATCATCGAACGCTAGTCGAGAACCAAAGTGTTGGCCTTTTTTCGAATTGGGAGATGCTTTGTATAGCTGTTCAATATCAGTGAGGGTTGTGCCCTTAAGTTTAGCTCTGATAATTGTAGTATTAGCTCCCTCGCCTTCACCTTCACTTGATGAGTAACTTAAATAAATCCAGCCGTTTTCTTGATATTTCGGATGTAGAATCACATCGAGTAATCCACCTTGACCCAGATTCGTTATTACAGGTAAACCCGAGATACTTTGTTTTGTGCCGTCAGCTTTTAACAGATATAAAGTACCACTTCGCTCTGTGATTAACAGCTCACCACCAGGTAGCTGTGTCATACCCCATGGAATGGCGATATCGGTTGCAATTTTTTCAGCTGTAGCAGCTTGAATAATATTAAGATTTGTAGCTAGTGTCAGCAATATTAAACAAAACACGCAATGAGATTTAAATAGTAAAGATGTAAATGGGCTTCTTGACTGAATTTTTGTCTTCATAATATCTCACTATTGTAATTCGTGAATGGATAACTAATAATAGTTAACTATACGATAAAAACACCTAATCTGAAAAGATAAATAAGCCATTCTAATAACAACATCAAAAATAGCATCGAGAAAAGAAACTAATGTTAATTAAGCAATCACTGATTAATACGTTATTAATCAGTTTAGTATTTAATCACAATCTCTCAGCAGATTCTGAAGCCCCTGAAAAAACCGAACCGGTTACACAAGAGCAACTAGCTAAAACTGAACGGCTATTGATTACAGGTTCGCGCTTTAATGCAGTAAAGCTCGCACCTCCTGAATCAATATCAGTACTTGATCAAGCTGAAATTCAGCTAGTATCACATACTCATATCAGTGAACTTTTAAGCCAAGTATCCGGTACTTGGATCTCAAGAGGCAATGGCCAAGAACATTTAACCGCAATACGCTCAGCTGTTCTGACCGGTAGCGGTGCTTGTGGTGCATTTTTCATGGCTGAAGATGGCATCGCTCTCAGAGCGCAGGGATTTTGTAATGTTAACCAACTATTCGATGCACACAGTGAGCAGGCTGAATATATCGACGTCATTAAAGGACCTGCTTCCGTTATGTACGGCTCCAATGCGTTGCATGGCGTGATTAATATTATTAACCCGAGCATTGAACAAATTGAGCCTAAACTAAGCATTGAAGTCGGCTCTATTGATTACTATCGAACCAAGCTCGCAGTTAAAAGTCAACTATCAGAGAATCATAGTGTTGGATTATTAACAACTTTAAATAGCAGTGGCGGCTATCAAGAAGAAAGTGGTTATGATCAACAAAAAATCACTCTCTTGCACGACTATCTGCGCGATGAATTTTCTGCAAAAACACGTTTAAGCGGCACCAACTTAAATCAAGAAACCGCAGGATTTTTGCAAGGTTACAATATTTATCGTGATGATGAGCTTAATAAACAAAACCTTAATCCTGAAGCTTATCGTGATAGCCAATCATTACGGTTAAATTCAGAGTTTAACTGGCAACTAGCTAATAACCAAGACTTCACGCTCACAGCGTTTTATCGTGACAACTCTATGGAATTTATACAACACTATCTCCCTTGGAAGGCAGTAGAAACAAATGGTCATAAAAGTGTCGGATTAAAGTCACTTTATCGTAGTCAATCAAAGGATTTTTCATGGGCTGCGGGTTTAGATGTTGAGTTAACCGAAGGAAGCCTTTCTGAGTATCAAGCAGAAGCCTTCTCAGCAACTATTCCAATGGGCATGCATTATGATTACCAGGTAGATGCAGTTAATGTCTCACCTTTTATCGATAGTTTATGGCAAATTAATGATGACTTATCGCTCTCAGCAGGCGTTCGCTTTGATCGATTAACTTATGATTATAATAACCAACTAGCTGATGGTAACGCCTGTGAAACCACTGTTTCAAATTGCCGATTCACTCGACCTGCTGATGAAAAATCGTCATTCAATGATTTCTCACCGAGAGTGGGTTTAAGCTATCAGTTAAACCCAGAATTAACTAGCTACGTCACAGTCTCTAAAGGTTTTAGAGCACCGCAAGCTACTGAGCTTTATCGTTTGCAAGCAGGACAACAAACTGCCGATTTATCATCGGTCGAAATAAGCAATTTTGAATTAGGACTTCGAAGCCAATCGACATTGCTTGATTACCAGTTAAGTATTTTTTCGATGACAAAAGATAATGTGATTTTTCAAGATACATCTCGTTTATATCTCGATACCGGCAGAA
>JBLHLI010000086.1:0-8183 GCA_047618765.1 Enterobacterales bacterium
GCAAGTTAAAACCCAAGGCTTGAAAGTAAATCATCGACTTCGTCTTGACTATTAACAACATCGCCTCGAGTTTCAGCGTTCATTGCTGGTCCACTGGATTGAACTTTTGTTTCTTTTTCTTCTTCTTCTTTACCAGCATTAACTCCACCGTTGACGGCTTGACGATAGTCAGACATTTCACCAAACATTTTAATAGTTTCAACAAGGCTTTCTTCAACCTCATGAACCATCTGAATAACTCTCTTGATAACTTGTCCAGTAAGATCTTGAAATCCTTGAGCCATTAACGCCTCTTCTAACAATTTATGAAGAGTTACCGAGTCATTCGCAGTACTTGAAATGAATGTTTCTGTTGAGGTACACAAAGCTCGAAACTGATTTCCATCGAGCTCTTTATTTCTAACTTTCTGCCAACCTTCGTCTAGATCTGCCGCTTTATCTTTAATCGTATCAGATATGGATATACCTTCTTCAACGGCATCCATAGTTGTATTAGCTGCGTCTGCTGTTAATTTCATAACGTATTCTAGACGATCTTTAGCATCGGGAATGTCATTCGCTGTTAAAGTAGTAAGCCTAGTGTCAAGATGGAAACTGTTTAAGGTATCATGAAGATCTCGTGTTAGCTTTCCAATTTCTTTAAACAATTTTGATTCTGAAATAGCTGACAAACTATCAAGAGAAGCCTTCGCAGCTTGTTCATTGTCAGCTTTAAGATGTTCAATTAACTGCTTGGCTAGACTTAACGTTTGGTCTTTATCCATTAGTTAATGATCCATTAGTTAATAATTCATTAGTAGATAAAATGAGTCTATCCTTCTAGACGTTCAAAGATTTTTTCAATCTTTACTTTTAAAGTATTTGATGTAAAAGGTTTAACAATATAACCATTTACACCTGCTTGGGCAGCTTCAACAATTTGTTCTTTTTTAGCTTCTGCAGTTACAAGTAATACAGGCAGTGATTTCAAATTTTCATCTGCGCGAACTCTTTTAAGTAATTCAATGCCTTCCATACCAGGCATATTCCAATCGGTCACCAAAAAGTCGAAATTACCTCCTTGTAACATTGGTAATGCAGTAATGCCGTCATCAGCTTCTGCAGTATTAGTAAAACCAAGATCTCGCAGTAAATTTTTTATTATTCGTCTCATTGTTGAAAAATCATCAACAATCAATATCTTCATATTAGGGTCCAATTTGACCTCCATCTGCTTAACAGTTAATTAAATAATTAATTCATATCGTAGAGTGTATATCATAAATGGCAGATGTCTATGGTTCACCAGTCATTCATTCGACTTTTTAATCTAACCATGGCTTGACTGTGGATTTGACTGACTCTTGATTCACTGACATTTATAACTTCGCCGATTTCTTTCAAATTTAATTCTTCGTCATAATAGAGTGCTAAAATCAACTTTTCCCTTTCAGGTAATGTATCAATAGCATCTTTTAAACTATCTTTAAACTTTTCATCTCTTAAGCCATTATAAGGCTCATTAGCACCATTATTAGAGTCTGTTAAATAGTCCTCTGTCACACCTAATTCATCAAAAGCGAAGATGTGTCCATTGGCAGCATCTTTTACGATTGAGTGATATTTATCTAAGCTAATATCAAGCATCTCAGCAATTTCGTGATCGGTAGCTGTTTCACCTGTTGTTTGTTCTATTTTTGTAATAGCAGCTGCAATTGAACGAGCATTCTTATGTACTGAGCGAGGTACCCAATCACCTTTACGGATATCATCAATCATTGCACCGCGAATTCGTATGCCAGCATAGGTTTCAAAGCTAGCACCTTTGCTATCATTAAACTTGCCTGAAGCTTCTAAGAGTCCCATCATTCCAGATTGCAACAGATCATCAATAAGTACGGAATCAGGCAGTCTTGACTTTAAATGGTAAGCAATTCGGTGCACAAGAGGTGCATAGCGTTTGACAATGTCATCCGCTGATTGCATATCTTTATACATTGCTACACCTATCATTCATTTCAACTCTTATTATATTAATGTTTATGATTAATCTAAAGTACTGCCCTGGACTAGTCGTTCCATGAAAAATTCTATATTTCCTTTGGCTGTTTTTGGTACCGGCCATTTAATTATCTTAGTGGCTAAATTTTTCATTGCAATGGCAGCTGGTGAATTAGGATATAAGGTCACCAAGGCTTGTTGTTTACGTACCGATTTTCGAACGTTTTCATCAAAAGGAACCGAGCCAACATAATCAAGCGCCACATCTAAAAATTGATCAGTGACTCTGCTAAGTTTCGCAAATAATTCACGACCTTCGGTTGTCGTCCTCACCATATTGGCAACGATACGAAAACGAAATAGTCCATGGTCGGTACTTAAAATTTTCATTAAGGCGTAAGCATCAGTTATTGATGTTGGTTCATCACAGACCACTAGAAGTAAATCTTGAGAGGCTTGTGAAAAGCTAATTACATTATCAGCAATGCCTGCTGCAGTATCGACTATAAGTATATCAATTTGCGAAGTGAGACTGCTAAATGCCCGTATCAGTCCTACATGTTCCATTTCGCTTAATTGTGCCATTTCTTTTGTGCCTGAAGACGCCGGGATTATTTTAATACCATCTGGGCCATCTAAAATAATATCCTCAAGATCACATTCACCTTTTAGAACATGAGAAAGATTACGCGTTACTCTTAGGCCTAACATAATATCAATATTAGCAAGACCTAGATCGGCATCCATTATCATCACCTTCTTACCCAGCTTCGCAAGGCTTATTGCGATATTTACAGTTACATTAGATTTACCAACGCCGCCTTTACCACCGGTTACTGAGATTACCTTAACTGGTTTCATACTGTTCATTGTGTGTAGGCCATTTGCTTGATCATTTGAGTTTATACCCTGCATTACTATCCTAATTTGTCGTAAAGTTAACCCTGATTTAACTTCATTGCTGTTACCCAATCTTCTGCATCATCATGCTCAAGAGTCACAGCTTTATCAAAAAGTAGTCCAGGATCAGCTAAATGCAGATCTTCTGGAACTCGCTGCCCATTGGTTACATAAGCAATATTTAGCTTAGCAGCAATTACAGCACCTAAGCTCTCACCGAGGCTCACCGATTCATCAAGTTTGGTTAGTATTGTTCCAGCAAGTGGGATCATACTGAATGTCTTAATGGCATCTTTTAGCACAAGTGTTTGAGCAGTAGTTGATAGTACCAGATAACTGTCAATAGATTTACCTGAATTGATTAAACATGACATTTGTTCAGCCAGTCTTTGATCTCTTTGACTTATACCAGCTGTATCAATTAATACTAATTTCTTATTGGCTAGTTCATTTAAAATTATTGAGAGCGATTCTGCACTATCGGCAACTCTCATACTTATACCCATTATATTGGCATAAATTCTTAGCTGTTCATGGGCTGCAACCCTGTAACTGTCTGTTGTGACTAATGCAATACTCTCAGGCCCATGTTTCAAAACATAACGTGCTGCGAGCTTAGCAATGGTTGTTGTTTTACCAACGCCCGTAGGTCCAACTAGGGATACAATACCACCCTTTTGGAGAATATTATTTTCCACAGGAGGCATAGCAGAACATAAATTTTGTTTTAATTGTTTCCAACCGGCAGAAAAGTCATCGGTAGCGGTAACAGTTTTCGCAAATTGATTTGATATCTGTGGTGTAAATCCCATGTTAATTAGCTTTCTTAAGAGCGCTGCTTGAATCGGAGAACGTCTGCTTTTATCATGCCAAGCAAGCTCACCTAACTGATCTTGAAGTAGCTCTCTCATCAATCCAACTTCTTGTTTTATCGCCATTAAGTCAGGTTCTTGATGCCATTCAATATCGGGTGAAGGTTTCTTTCTTATGGATGCTACTTGTTCTGAAGGTTGAACTGAAAGTTCAATATCGTCATCAACTTTAACCGAAACTGCTCTCTTGCTATCAACAGTCTTTTTGTGTTGAACCATGGCTGCTTCGTAATCAGTAGCTGCTACTACCTCAATTCCACCTTTGGTTTTTCGAGTCGACATAATAGCTGCATCAGGTCCCAGCTCATCGCTGACCTGTTTCAGTGCCTTTCTCATATCGTTGGCAAAGAAACGTCTGATCTTCATAATTTTCCCCTTAGTGCAGTCAATTTAATTTTACTCATTGGCCCACTGTTGCGATTATTTTTACCTGCTTTGAATCAGGTATTTCTTGGTATGAAAGAACATGTAAGTTCGGTATACCAAATCGTGCAAATCGTGCAAGCATTGCTCTTAGTGTTGGAGCTGTTAATAACACGGGTGTATGACCTTTTATTTCTTGTCTTTGTGCAACATCTTGTAGAGATTTTTGTAATCTCTCGGCAAGTCCAGGCTCAATACCAACAGCCTCATCTCCACCTACCTGAGTAGACTGAAGCAATATTTGTTCCAGAGATGGTTCTAATGTGATAACACTGATTTCATCCGCGCCAGCGTTGAGGCTCTGCACAATCATTCGACTAAGTGATATACGAGCAGCAGCAGTTAATACGCCAGTATCTTGACTACGAGAAGCATACTCTGCCAAAGTTTCGGCGATAGTTCTCAAATCTCGAATTGGAACCTGCTCTTGAAGTAGGTTTTGCAATACTTTAACAAAGGTGCCAAGGGGTAAAATTTCTGGTACTAAATTTTCAACTAATTTAGGTGCAGTTTGCGACAGTATCTTCAATAATTGTTCAACTTCTTCATGGCCTAATAATTCATGGGCATGCTCTTGTAATATTTGGCTTAAGTGTGTAGCAACCACAGTGCTAGCATCAACAACGGTATAACCAAGTGCTTGGGCTTGGTCTTTCATATTACCTTCAATCCAAACAGCTTCTAATCCAAAGGCTGGATCTTTACCCTTTATGCCTTGTAGTTCTCCGAATACTTGCCCTGGGTTTATTGCCAGTTCCCTATCTGGATGAATTTCAGCTTCGCCAACAGCAACTCCCATCAACATAATTTTGTAGGCGTTGGGAGCTAGATCAAGATTATCTCTAATATGCACAGAAGGCATTAAGAAACCGAGTTCCTGAGATAGTTTTTTACGCACTCCTTTAATTCGCCCCATAAGAGTTCCGTCTTGTGCTTGGTCTACTAGGGGAATTAACCTATAACCAACTTCTAATCCAACAGGATCAACAGGTTGGACATCATCCCAACTTAGTTCTTTAGTTTCTGATGGTGCAGGTGCTTTCACTACATTAGTGTCTAGTTGTGTAGATTTTTCTTCTACTAGTTCTTTTTTCTTTTTTTCAATTAACATCCAAGCTCCGCCTCCAGCTGCGGCAGCAATGGTTAAAAATGCTAAATGAGGCATGCCAGGAATAAGTCCGAGGAATCCAATAACAGATCCTGCAATGATTAAGGCTTTAGGATCAGTAAATAATTGTGCGATGACTTGCGTACCTACATCTTCAGAAGTATTCTGGCGAGTTACCATAATGGCTGCAGCTGTAGATAAGAGTAAGGCTGGTATTTGTGCTACTAGACCATCACCAATAGTCAATAAAGCGTAGTACTCTATAGCGGTCCCAAAATCTAAGTCATGCTGAGACATTCCAATAGCAATACCACCGATAATATTGATGAACAGAATCAACAAACCTGCTATTGCATCACCTCGTACAAATTTACTTGCACCATCCATTGAACCATAGAAGTCTGCTTCACTCGTCACTTCAAGACGCCTTGCCTTTGCTTCGTCTTGCGTCAGAAGACCAGCATTCAAATCTGCATCAATAGCCATTTGTTTACCAGGCATAGCATCTAGTGTAAAACGTGCACTAACTTCAGATATTCGACCCGCACCCTTTGTAACAACGACAAAGTTTATAATGACTAAAATAGAGAAAACTACCAGTCCTACAGCGTAATTGCCACCAACAACAACAGCACCAAACGATTCGATCACAGAACCCGCGGCTCCCGGACCATTATGTCCATTGAGAAGTACCACACGAGTTGAGGCAACATTGAGTGCCAGTCGTAGTAAAGTTGCAATTAATAGTACTGTTGGAAAAGCTGCAAATTCTAATGGTTTTAAAGTGTATACCGTTACTAATATGACAATTAGAGCAAGAGTAATATTAAATGAAAACAATATATCCAATGCAAATGTTGGCATAGGCAAAGTCATCATCGCCAAGATCAACACCAGCAAAAATGGAGTACCTAATCCAGATAACCGGATGTTTCTATTCTTTTTATTTATTGTAATGTCCATCGAATTAATAGCCTCTTAGTATTCGATATTTATCGTTCTAGATCGGGAGGAATTGGAATGTCTGACACTTGATCAGGCATTCTACCTTTACCCTTTCTAAATTCTTTAAGTTGAAAAACGTATGCAAGCACTTGAGCTACCGCAAGATAAAGACCTTCAGGAATCGCTCTATTTAATTTGGTGTTGTAGAAAATAGCTCTTGCAAGTGGCGGTGCTGCAAACATAGGCACTTCATGAGCTTTAGCGATTTGTCGAATTTTAAGTGCAATTTCTTCGGTACCTTTGGCCACAACCACAGGTGCAATCATCTTCTCATCATATTTAAGTGCAACAGCAAAATGTTCTGGGTTAGTGATAACCACATCAGCTTCAGGAACGGCTTCCATCATTCTTCTATTGGATAGCTCTCTTTGAGTCTGTCGAATGCGACCTTTAACCTCTGGGCGCCCTTCTGAATCTTTATGTTCATCTTTCACTTCTTGCTTGGTCATTTTTAACTGTTTGTTATGGTTCCAAATTTGAAAAGGTACATCAATAGCCACTATTAAAAGTAGTGAAAGTGCTATTACTAAAAAAGAATTAACCAATAAGGATAAACCATGTGTTACTTCAGTAAGTACATCGGCATGGCCAAGCGCCATAAATTCATCAAAGCGTCCACTAAGATAGAAGATTGCAAAGCTGCCAACCACTGTAAATTTACCAATGCTTTTGACTAATTCCATCAAAGCATTTGGACCAAACATTCTTTTAAAGCCTTTTTTAGGTGACATATTGCTAGCTTTAGGTGCTGCTGCTTTCATACTAAAGCTAAAGCCACCTATGGCAATAGGTGCTATTGCAGCCGTAACATAAAAAACTATGAAAATAGGTGCCAAAAATAGAAATGAACTTTCGATAGAATGTCCAAGGTGAACTAGCATTTGTTTAGGCTCATACATGTGAGCCCTATTAATGGTAAAATCTGCAGCAAGAACAGACTTAATACCGGAGGCTGTATAGCCTCCAATTGTGGTGAATGCTAAGCCTGCAGCAATTAATAAAGCTGCCGAGTTCAATTCTTTTGATCGGGCAACCTGACCTTTATTTAAGGCGTCTTTACTTTTTTTCGCCGTGGGGTCTTCCGTGCGGTCCCCTGCATCACTCTCAGCCATTTCCACACTCCATCATCACTAAGGTACACATGGTGTTTTGCCCACGCTGCATTTGTTTGTCAAAATGAGGCATAAAGCCGCCAATAGTGAACCACATAATTAACAAACCAAATGTGAGTATTATTGGAAAACCAATAACAAAGATATTTAACGTTGGAGCAACTTTGGTTAGAATACCAAAGGCTAAGTTTACTAATAATAAAGAGATTACTGCCGATAAAGCCATCATTAATCCAGCTGCAAACATCATACCTGCAAAACCTAACAGCTCTGCAATGCCAGCTGTAGGTATTGTTTGAGTCGATACGGGCAAGGTATCAAAGCTACGTATAATGAGTTCAAACATCATAAGATGACCATCAACGGCCAGAAAAATTAAGGTTGCCATCATCAAAAAGAACTGTCCAACAGCAGGTACCTGCACACCACTTGAGGGATCATTAATAATAGCAAAACCAAGACCGGAAGACATCGCAATTATTTGCCCAGCGACAATGAAAGTTTCAAAAATCAAGCGGCTAACAAAACCAACAGCAAGACCAATAAGTAATTGATTGATAGAAATCATAAAAGATTCAAAACTTAATAACTCAACTACAGGCATAGGCGGTAAAATTGGAATTATCACTAATGTAAAGGTGAAAGCCAAGGCCGCTCTTTTAGCTCTTGAAACGATAAAAGAGCCGATCACTACCATTGACATTAACATTCCTGAAATTCGGAAAAGTGGCCACAAAAATGAACGTATCATTGATTCAATCGTTTGATAATCATAGGAGCCTA
>JBLHLI010000087.1:0-8146 GCA_047618765.1 Enterobacterales bacterium
TTGAAATAGGTTCAATGTCTGTAGCGTGAACACCTTTAGGTCCTTCAGACAAATCAAAAGTAACATCTTGACCTGCTTTTAGACTTTTATAACCTTCCATTTCTATCGTTGAATAATGTACAAAAATATCATCACCGCCGGTTTCAGGTTCAATAAAGCCGTACCCTTTTGCATTATTAAACCATTTAACTGTTCCTATAGGCACAACGAATCTCCTTATAACCTTTTATTAATATATTTTATTAGGCTAAGAGTATTATATTCCTGTCTATAATTCAATAAATTGTAGTATTTATCATTGTTTTTGCTCTTCTGTGAATTATCACGGATAATGTCGAAATTATTTTGATAAGCCAATTAAGAAAATTAGAAAAAAATGAGTAAAGAAGACGAACTTAATGATGACAAGGGCCTTGATGTTATTGAAGCCACACCAAAGTTAAAAAAGCCGAGTATGTATCAGGTTTTTCTAATCAATGACGATTATACTCCTATGGATTTTGTGATAGAGATATTGAGCCTATATTTCTCTATGTCTGTTGAAAGAGCCACCCAAGTAATGTTGCAAGTGCACACGGAAGGTCGGGGTAGTTGTGGTATTTTTACCATTGATGTTGCCCAAACCAAGGTTGCAATGGTTAACGAATACGCAAAAATGAATAATCATCCTCTTTTATGCCTCACTGAACGTCTAGATTAACGTATTAATTTATATCATTACTAGTGTTTCATCCAATTATGGTCAATACTTAACATAGATAATAATTCAATGCCTCAAGGTAACATTTGGTCAAAAAAATACTCCAAATAGTTATCTGTTTTAATAAGTGAGATGATGATGTTAAGTAAAGATTTAGAACAAACCCTCAGTTTAGCCTTCCAACAAGCCCGTGAAAGACGTCATGAATTTATGACCGTCGAGCACTTGCTCCTAGCCTTATTAGATAATGTTATTGCTGTTGCAGTATTAACTGCTTGTGGTGCAAATTTAAAAACAATTCGCTCGGAATTAAATATCTTTATTGACGAGACAACGCCTTTAATTGACGAAGATGATGAGGAACGTGAAACTCAGCCAACACTAGGCTTTCAAAGAGTATTGCAACGTGCTGTTTTTCATGTTCAATCCTCGGGTAAAAAAGAAGTTACAGGTGCCAATGTATTAGTCGCTATTTTTAGTGAACAAGAAAGCCAAGCCGTCTACTTACTGCAAAATGAAGATATATCTCGATTAGATGTGGTTAATTACATTTCACACGGAATATCAAAGATCCAAGGTGAAGAGGGTGAACCTGAACCTGATATACAGCAGATGGAAGGTGATAGTGAGAGTGAAGGGCAAAATGCTACAGCGCTTGATAAATACGCTACAAATCTTAATCAATTAGCTAAGGAAGGTCGAATTGACCCCTTAATTGGAAGAATTCGAGAAGTAGAACGTGTTGTGCAGGTGTTGTGTCGACGTAGAAAGAACAATCCTTTGTTTGTTGGTGATGCCGGTGTTGGAAAAACGGCTATTGCTGAAGGACTTGCAAAACGTATTGTAGATAAAGAGGTTCCTGAAGTTATAGCTGATGCGACGATTTATTCTCTCGATTTAGGCAATTTACTAGCTGGTACAAAGTATCGAGGTGATTTCGAAAAGCGTCTTAAAGCTGTTTTAAAACAACTAATTAATGAAGATGGCAGCATTCTTTTTATCGATGAAATACATACCATTATAGGAGCTGGTGCTGCTTCTGGAGGCGTCATGGATGCCTCTAATCTTATTAAGCCCGTCTTAGCCAGTGGCGAATTAAGATGCATGGGGTCTACTACGTTTCAAGAATATCGTGGCATTTTTGAAAAAGATCGAGCTTTAGCTAGACGCTTTCAAAAGGTTGATATCTGTGAACCATCGGTCGAAGAAACGGTACAAATACTCAAAGGTCTAAAAGATCGCTACGAATCTCATCATGATGTTCGCTATTCTTCACGCGCCTTACGCTCGGCAGCTGAACTTAGTGCAAGATATATTAATGATAGATTTTTGCCTGATAAGGCAATTGATGTAATTGATGAAGCTGGTGCGAACCAAAGAATGCAACCCGTATCTAAGAGAAAAAAACTGATTGGTGTACGTGATATTGAAGATATTGTTTCACGAATTGCTCGAGTTCCGCCTAAAACAGTTTCAAGCAGTGATGTTAAATCTCTTAAAGATCTTGAAAAAGAGCTTAAAATGGTGGTATTTGGTCAAGACACTGCAATTAACACCTTAGCGTCAGCTATTAAATTATCTCGCTCTGGTCTAGGATCTGAAGATAAGCCCGTTGGCTCATTTTTGTTTGCTGGTCCAACAGGAGTAGGTAAAACTGAAGTCACTAAGCAACTAGCGCGCATCATGGGTATTGAATTGATTAGATTCGACATGTCCGAATACATGGAACGTCATACGGTTTCAAGACTTATTGGTGCTCCCCCTGGTTACGTTGGTTTTGACCAAGGTGGTTTGTTAACCGAGGCCGTCAATAAAACTCCCCATGCCGTATTACTTCTCGATGAAATTGAAAAAGCCCATGGCGATGTTTATAACATTCTTCTGCAGGTTATGGATCATGGTACCTTGACTGATAATAATGGTCGAAAGGCTGATTTCAGAAATATCATCTTAGTCATGACTACCAATGCTGGAGCTGAAGAGTTATCAAAAGCAAATATTGGCTTTGTTGAGCAAGATAAAACTTCTGATAACGATGAAGCGATTAAAAAGGTATTTTCACCTGAGTTTAGAAATAGACTTGATGCAACCGTTTGGTTTAAAGCTCTGACAGCTGATAATTTATACTATGTGGTTGATAAATTTATTGTCGAACTACAAACACAACTTGATGATAAGGGTGTGAGTATTGAAGTAGATGATAAAGCTCGTGCTTGGTTAACTGAAAATGGCTTTGATGAAAAGATGGGTGCTAGACCGATGGAACGTTTAATACGCAACTCAATTAAAAAGCAACTGGCAGATGAAATCCTATTCGGAGCATTGTCAAAAGGTGGTCAGGTTAAAGTTAGTACTGATGATGAAGGATTGCACTTTGATATACATTCACTTCCATCAACAGAACTGGTAAAAGTTAACTAGCGAGCGCGGAAGACTATGCGGCCTTTAGATAGGTCGTATGGTGTTAGCTGTACTGTGACAGTATCACCTGTAAGTATACGAATATAATGTTTGCGCATTTTACCTGATATATGTGCTGTTACAACGTGTCCATTCTCAAGCTCTACACGAAACATCGTATTCGGTAGGGTATCCTGGACAGTGCCTTGCATTTCAATATGTTCTTCTTTTGCCATTTTTCTCGCCATTTAGTTCATTTAAGTGTCAGCTTTCTGATCGCGCGTATGATGCCTTATATTGTGCCTATAAGCAAAGAAAATGTTCTAATCAGTTCGTATCCATTGCATATTTATGAATTCTTCGACAGGACGGTATTTATTTTTGTAATTCATTTTCACACAATCGTCTATTTGATAGCCTAGATAGAGGTAGTGAAATAGATTTTCTTTTGCGAATTGTATTTGTTTTAGAATGGCCAATTTGCCTGGACTAAACTGACTATAGTCAGGATCAAAGTAACAATAGACTGCTGATAATCCATCAAATAATTGGTCATAGACAGCACAGCCAATTAATTTCGTGTTATCACGTATTTCCATGAACTGGGTATTGGCCCACTTGGAGAGTAAGAAGCTACGAAACAACTCTCTAGTTGCAGGATACATATCTCCATTCTTATGACGAATATTGATATAACGTTCATAAAGATCATAATGTTCATCGGAATCATAAGCATCACGATGATGAAAAGTTATCTGGGCCGCACGATTTAATATGCGTCTTTGACTTTTTGTAAATAACATATCATTGATTGGTAGGCGGACAGGTACACAGGCTTTACATTCTCTACAGGATGGTCGATATAAATGATCACCACTGCGTCGAAAGCCAAAGGAAGATAAATAGGTATATATTTCAACATTCAAAGCTTTGTCAGGATCAATAAATTGAGTTATCGCCTGCTTATCAGGTAAATAGGGACAATCATGTTCAGGCGTTTGATAGAGGTTAAGACGACTCATTTTGATTGTTCCGGGGCAGATGATTTTAAAATGGATACACAGTCATTTAAAACTCTTGGTTGCCACATTGCTTCAGGTTGAGGCCAATCTCGCCATTGCTTCAGTTGCTGAATAAACTCCTTTCTTTCTATATTGATACTACCCAAAGACTCTAAATGGGAATTTGGTACCTGACAATCTACCATCAGAAAATCATGCTCTTTAAGATAATTAACTAAATAGCAAAGTGCTACTTTTGAGGCATCTGTTGATTTATTGAACATTGATTCGCCAAAAAAGAATTTACCCATAGATAAACCATAAAGACCTCCAACTAATTTCTCATCTTGATAAACTGAAATTGAATGGGCAATTCCACAATTATGGAGGTCAGCATAGGCTGTTTGGATTTCATCGGTGATCCAAGTACCATCTGCATAAGCTCTTTTTCCAGCACAGTGGTTCAGTACAGATTCAAAATCTCTATTGAGCCAAACTTCAAAATTACGATTTCGTAGACTTTTAGCCAGACTTCGACTGATTTTAAGGTCGTCTAAATATAATACAGCTCTGGGGTCCGGTGACCACCAAATGATTGGTTCAGAACTAGAGTACCAAGGGAAAATGCCTTCTTGATAAGCATGTAATAACCGCTCTCTTGATAAATCACCACCTACAGCGAGCAAACCATTGGGATCAGTTAACGCATATTCAACATCAGGAAAGATGTTTTCATCCGATAATAAATAAGGTAATTGGTGATGATGGGTCATAGTTTATTGTAAGTTATCTATTATAACATTGTAATAGGCTTCTACCATTTATGCTCAATATCACCTAGAATACAAACCTTAAGAGAGGATACATTTTAATTTAGAATGTAAGTACAGGTATTTCGATGAAAATAGAGCAACTAGGATTGCAAATTGCTAGCTCTTTGCAACTTCAAATGTTAGATGATGATGCTAAATGGTATACTGTAAAGTTGCTCGGTTATCATAAAGGTTTTGGACTATTAATTAGTGCCCCTCTCTCAGAAGGCTCTGAGTTATCAATGATACTTCGTGATGGCCAGCCGCTAAATATTCGACTTAAATCGGCTAAGTACGCAGTTTCTTTTCGCTCACAAATCATCGAGAAGCGTTTAACACCTTTTCCGCATATTTTTATTTCTGTGCCGGCTGATATCGAAAAAATTTCGCCTCTAAAGGCTGAGATGATAAAACTAAAACAAGATGCAACCTTGATTAATGAAGACAATGATAGTCGTAGTGCTCAGGTTGATGTTATTGGTATTAGTTTCACAGAAGCTAAAATGAAACATGATGATTCTATTGCACTTGAGGGACAAAGAATCACCATGACCATGAGTTTTGTCTTTGCTGGTAATAGAAATGTAGTAGTACTTGAAGGTAGGATAACTAAGATTGAAGCTGATCCAATATCAAAGGAACATATTATGACTATGACCTATGAGGAATTGGATCAATCGGATCAAATATTACTTCACGCCTATATCTATGAACGATTGCTGATTAACCTTAATCTTTTGCCTAAGCATTAAAATCAAAGGTCATCCAAATACTTTTCTGCATCTAATGCTGCCATACAACCCATGCCTGCCGAAGTAACTGCTTGACGATAAATTTGGTCACAAACATCTCCAGCAGCAAAAACACCTTCAATACTTGTCGCCGTGGCATTACCTTCTAGACCTGATTTTACACTCAAATAGCCATTTTTCATTTCTAGGGTAGGGGCAAAAATTTCAGTATTTGGTCTGTGACCAATGGCAATAAATACACCTTGTAGCTCGATGGACTCAATTGAATCATCTTTTGTGGAGCGGATATTCATTCCCGTAACACCCATGTCATTGCCAGTAACTTCATCAAGGGTGTGATCCCAATGTAAAATAATATTACCGTTCTCAGCTCGTTCCATGATTTTATCTTGTAGAATTTTTTCACTTCTGAGAGAATCTCGACGATGAACAAGGTGCACTTCACTGGCTATATTAGATAAATAAAGTGCTTCTTCGACAGCTGTGTTACCACCACCAATCACTGCAACTTTTTGGTTGCGATAGAAAAACCCATCACAAGTGGCACAGGCTGATACACCTTTGCCCATAAAGGCTTCTTCAGAATCTAGACCTAAGTACATGGCCGTTGCACCTGTTGCTATGATTAATGCATCACAAGTATAGACGGCGTTATCGCCAATCAATTTAAATGGTTTTTCTGTAAGTTCTGTCGCATTGATATGATCAAAGATAATTTCTGTACCAAAACGTTCCGCATGCTTTTGCATTCTCACCATGAGTTCAGGGCCCTGAACACCTTCCCAATCTCCAGGCCAATTGTCCACATCAGTGGTAGTGGTTAATTGCCCACCTTGTTGAATACCTGTGATCATTACGGGGTTGAGGTTAGCTCTCGCAGCATAAACTGCTGCACTATAACCGGCAGGTCCAGTACCAAGTATTAATAGGCGACAATGGCGGGTCTCAGTCATTTAAATATCTCCGAATCTATCATAATTTTGTTGGGAAAGTTGTCTTTCAATATGGGGACGTATATTACTTTATCGAGGCCTAGATAAAAACACTATTAGTAATTTATATTTAACGTCTTTATCCTAGTTAGAAGCGGAGGAGACTTCATGGCATATATAACCTTTCTTCAGCATCCATTCCTCCAAGACACCTGAAAGATTATATACACACTAAATTCTCTTCGGGAATGGTTGTTTATTAATAGATATATTCGTCTATAGATATTGATAGTGGGTCCTTTATTGACGATAATACTAATATATTCAAAATATAATTTGTTAAGGTTTTAATTATGGCTTCATTACAGGATCAATTCTTGAAAGCGGGTCTCGTCGATAACAAGCGTGTGAAAAAAGTAAAGCAAGAAAAGCGTAAGCAACATAAAAAACAGAAGGAGCTGCCTAAAGGTCAAGTGGAAGTTGATCTTAACAAAGAGCAGGTTAAAGAAATGCTTGCTGAGCGAACTGCTAAAGACAAAGAGATGAATCGCGGTAAACAGTTAGAGGCCGATAAGAAAGCCATTCAAGCGCAAATTTCCCAGTTGATAAAAGCCCATGCTATTGATTGCGGTAGGGCTGATGTGGCTTATCAATTCACTGATGGGTCTTTGATTAAGAAGATTTATGTGAATGAAACTGTGCAAAGGCAATTAAGCAAAGGCATGGTTGCTATTGCTCAATTGGGTGATGGCTATGAGGTTGTGCCTACTGTTGTTGCTGAAAAAATTACTCAACGTGATCCCAATATTATTGTTTTACTTAACGATAATGTAGAAATTGAGATCGATGAGGATGATCCTTATGCTGATTATCAGATCCCTGATGATCTTATGTGGTAAATCCTTCCTTTAATCGATTCCTTCTAATCTACTCTTCCAGCTAGGGTGTCATGATGACTAAGAATGAGGCTTCTTAGGTAAAAACTTAAATCGGCTCTGTTTTTAAAACCTGCATCTTTAGCGGCTTGTTCAAATGTTTCTTTTGGTAAATCCGGTGTAGCGGCAAAGCTTGATAGATCCTTGTGGAATCCAACGGTGAAGCTATCCACATCACTACCAAAAGTCGTTTCAAAAATGACATTGGTTTGCTGTTGTGTTGCTGCTAAATAAGCGTTTTCCATTCGGCGTTGTTCTAATAGAGCATCTGCCTTACCATGAACGGCGTGAAACATCTCAATATGATAGGTGCTACTTTTCTTAGCTTCAGATTTAATGGTGCTCCAAACTGTTTCTGATTGGGCGAGAAAGCTGTGTTGAAAATCGGCAAGTGTTCTGAAATCTTTCATCGACGTTGGCATTTTTCCAGCAGGCTCTAGCATCATTAGATCCCAGTGGTCACCTTGGCTATGTCTCATAATTGAGACTTCACCTTTTTTATGGGTTCGATACTCTTTGACTTGATTGATCAAACTTTCAAAATTACCAGGTGCTGCTCTTAATAATGTTATTCGATATTGTTCTGTTGCAGAAATTGAATAACTAAGGCCAAT
>JBLHLI010000088.1:0-8129 GCA_047618765.1 Enterobacterales bacterium
CAAAATTTGTAATAATTTTAAACTTCTTTACTCTTTAATCGTAGTTATTGCAATTTAGTAGTTTCTAATAAAATAAGGTATTTATAATATGGTTGTTAATAAAGCAATTCAGTATAAGTTTATCGGACTGATGAGTTTCATCTTTCTATTATCATCAGGACAAATTCTGGCTGAAGATTCACCTATTTACACAGCTATCTTTAGTGATAAGGCTGTTTCTGGCTACGATACTGTTGCTTACTTTACTGAAAACAAGCCAGTAAAAGGTAAAAAGAAGTATAGCTATTCGTATATGGATGCAAAATGGTATTTTAAGAACCAAGAAAATCTAGATATGTTTAAAGCCAGTCCAACCAAATATGCGCCTCAATATGGTGGTTATTGTGCTTGGTCAGTTGCCCAAGGAAATAATGCAAGCGGTGATCCTAAACAATGGACTATTGTTAATGACAAACTCTATTTAAATTATGATAAAGAAATTAAAGATCGTTGGTTAGAGAAACGTGATACATTTATAATCGATGCTGATAAAAATTGGCCAGCAGTATTGAAGTAATCAGTAAATTACATTTCTAAATTACATTTCTAAATTAAAAGAGAATTAATATGAAAAAAGTTATCCCATGGTTACTACCTATATTTGTTGCTTTTGTTTTCATTCAATCTTTATTTTTTAAATTTACAGGCTCCGTTGAGACAGACATCATTTTTGCCACTATTGGTGATTGGATGTCGGGCATAAGTTTTTTGGCGCCACTATCTGAAAGTTTTATGGAATATGGTGGTATAACAATTGGTTCAGCCGAATTAGTCGCATCAATTTTAATTTTAGTGCCTAAAACACGAGTGTGGGGCGCATTAATGGGCTTAATGACAATGAGTGGAGCGATATTCTTCCATTTATTCACTCCTCTTGGAGTCGACAGGATTGTTGATGCAGCAGGTAATACTGATGGAGGCATTTTATTCATTATGGCTTGTGGAGTCTGGTTGAGTTGTGCAGCCTTAATATTCATTAATAAAGAACAACTTAAACTCTGATTCAAATGCTCTTAATGTAGCCACTTTTTTGTGGCTACATTAAGATCTGCAGAAATTTAATTAAGATTTACTTCAATTTATACAAGCTTACTAGTTCATAAGAATGAAGCGCTAAGTAAATAAATCTATCATCTAGCACTCTATCCTACATATTCAATTTGAGCATAGCTTGAAATTGAATTAGCATACCCCAATTCTTAACTTTCACTCCTCTTAGATAAGAGGTAAAATTGCAGGATATTTTTCAATCCTAAAACAACTTTGTAGATAATTAAATGACTGACTCAGATTCTTCAACAAACGAAACGTTACCAAGTAATTTTATCCGTCAAATCATTGATAAAGATATCAGTGAGGGAAAAAATGACGGGAAGGTAAGTACAAGATTCCCACCTGAACCCAATGGCTATTTACATATTGGTCATGCTAAAGCCATTTGCATCAGTTTTGGCATTGCCGATGATTATAAAGGGACTTGTAATCTGCGTTTTGATGACACTAATCCAGCGAAAGAAGAAGCTCGCTATGCTGAGGCAATTAAAAAGGATGTTCAGTGGTTAGGTTTTGAATGGGATCAACTGCATCATACCTCCGATTACTTTCAGCAACTTTATGATTATGCTGTATTACTGATAAAAGAAGGTAAGGCTTACGTTGATTCATTGAGTGCCGACCAAACACGTCAATATCGCGGCACCTTAACCGAAGCAGGTAAAAATAGCCCTGACAGAGAACGTAGTATTGAAGACAATTTAGATCTTTTTCAACGTATGAAAGACGGTGAATTTGCCGACGGTACTTATCTATTAAGAGCCAAGATTGATATGGCTTCTCCTAATATGAATATGCGCGACCCTGCGGTTTTCCGTATTAAACATATTGAACATCATAATACGGGTAATGATTGGTGCATTTATCCGATGTATGATTATGCTCACTGCATGTCGGATATGATTGAAGGCATCACCCATTCACTTTGTACTTTAGAGTTTGCCGATCACCGGGCACTTTATGATTGGTTCCTAGATAATTTACCGGTTCCTTGCCACCCTCGTCAGTATGAGTTTTCAAGGTTAAGTCTTGAACATACGGTCACCAGTAAACGTAAGCTAAATCAATTAGTCATTGATGGAACTGTTGATGGTTGGGATGATCCTAGAATGCCAACGTTATCGGGCATGCGTCGCCGTGGCTATACAGCTGATTCTATTCGGCGATTTATCAGTAAAGTAGGTGTTACTAAAAAAAGTAATACCGTAGAAATGAGTCTTCTTGAGAGTTGTATTCGTGATGATTTAGGCGAAAGTTGTGCAAGAGTTATGGCTGTTGTTGATCCTATTAAAGTCATTATTACTAATTATCCTGAGGACAAAGTCGAGTTGATGAATGCACCTTTTCATCCTCAGAAATCTGAGCTTGGTAGTCGTGATTTACCTTTCTCAAAAGAGTTGTATATCGATAGTAGTGACTTTAGAGAAGTTGCCAATAGAAAATACTTTCGTTTAAAACCTGGTGGCTCAGTAAGACTGCGCTATGGTTATATAATCGACTTTGAACAAGTTGTTAAAGATGATGAAGGTAACATTATTGAGATTCATTGTACTTACGATCCTGAAACTCGTTCTGGTCAAGATAATAGTGGTCGTAAAGTAAAGGGTGTTATTCATTGGTTGTCAGCAAAACATGCCAAATCAGCTAAAGTTAGATTATACGACCGTTTATTTACAGAGGCGACTCCTGACGTTGGCCATGGTGAAACACCTTTCACCGATTTTATAAATCCAGACTCAATGGAAACCTTTGAAAATGCTTGGGTTGAACCTTCACTTGCAGATATAGAACCTGGTAGCGCCTACCAGTTTGAGCGCCAAGGCTATTTTGTTGCAGATTGCGAGGAGCATAAGCCTGGTGAAAGCCTTGTGTTTAATCGTACAGTTACCTTAAGAGATACATGGTCTAAAAAGTAAGTGGGCAAATAAAAAATAATAACGATCATTGACTAATGGCTAATGGCAGAAATTGAAATAGCTCTAAAATGTTGGGAATTACATTAAGTCATTCTTCAATCATTGAATGCATTACCCATCATTCCAATTTATAATATAGCTCTTATATAGAGCTATATTTAGTTTTATGAGACTGAGTAAATAATGCTAGATGAAAATAATAGACAATCTTATTTAAAAGCGATGGGCGTAACTGAGTGGAAATTGCGTTCTGGTGAAGATGAGTCAATTATAAATGATGACGCTACACTGACGGCTAAAACACCGGCTCAATCTGTAGCAGACAATCAACTTAAAGAGTCTCTCCAGCAAGACTCTTCTCATCAAAGTAGGCAATTAGAAGCCGAACCAACTACAAGTTCACCATCATCAGTCCCAGAAAGCGTTATTGCTGTAGAAAAGAAGACTATAAAAGGCCTTAAATGGTTAAATCAGGGCAGTAAAAACGGCTTATTAGTTGTATTAGCCCAACAGCGTAAAGATCTCTCACCTGAGAGTCGCGTATTAATGAGTAAAATGCTTAAAGGTATTCAATTTTTACCCTCTGAAACAGGTTTTGCTATCAGTGGGGAAAGTATATCTTCTGAGCAAGAATTATCATTAGATGGCATCAAGGCAATTTTAGTTCTAGGAAATGATGCCGGTAGACAGCTAGTAAGATTTTCAGGTGCAAAGATTATAGCCGGTACAGAATATTTTAGTCTCGATAACCGTAAAATTGTAATCACAGTTCATCCTGATGAGTTGCTTAGCAATCCTGAACATAAGCAGCAAACTTGGAATGATTTGAAACAGCTAATTCATTTTTTTAATAACGGCTAATAATGAATACTCTATTTAATGACTTACTTAATGTCCTTCTTAATGACTACCCGACTTGCTTTCATACTCATCTGTCATGTATCTTTTTATAAGTAAAAATGAATAATTCTCCCGTTTCAGAACACATTAGCTTCACTCCAATGACACTCGAAATGCTTCCATCTATATTGGTCATAGAGAATCAAGCATATCCAATACCTTGGAGTGTTCAGACCTTTAAAGATTGTATTACAAAAGATTATGTCTGCAAGCTAATGCTTCTCAAAGGGCAAGTTATTGGCTACCACATTGTTCAAGTTATTCTTGATGAATACCATATCTTAAATATATGTGTATCAAAAGATTATCAAGGGAAGGGGTTTGGCAAATATCAACTCCAGGCAATTAAAGACAAAGCTGAATCTGAATTGATGAATCGAATATTACTGGAAGTGAGAGCGAGTAATAAAATCGCTAAAAATTTATATTTAAAGTCAGGTTTTCAACAGATAGGTAAGCGTAAAAACTATTACCCAATTTCAGATGGACGAGAAGACGCCTTTGTCTTAGAACTTGCCCTAGGTTAAACATTCCTGTTCAGCTCAAGAAGGGGTATAATCGCCTCAATATAAATACAGGTATCAGTTCTGATATCAGTCTTAATTTTAATAAAGAGAACAATTTAAGCAGCCTTATGAGTGAACTTTTAGAACAAATTCGTAAACGCAGAACTTTTGCCATCATCTCTCACCCTGATGCGGGTAAAACGACCATAACAGAAAAGTTACTTTTGTACGGTAATGCTATCCAAGTAGCTGGTACTGTGAAAGGACGTAAAGCTTCTCGCCATGCTACCTCTGATTGGATGGAGATGGAGAAAGAAAGAGGCATATCTGTAACCACCTCAGTAATGCAGTTTCCCTATAAAGATTGCACAGTCAATCTTCTTGATACTCCAGGACATGCTGACTTTTCTGAAGATACCTACAGAACATTAACCGCTGTAGATTCGTCTTTAATGGTGATTGATGGCGCCAAAGGTGTAGAGCAGCGCACCATTAAATTAATGGAAGTATGTCGTTTAAGAGATACGCCTATATTAACCTTTGTTAATAAAATGGATCGCGACATTCGTGACCCTATCGATCTCTTAGATGAAGTCGAAGACGTATTAAAAATTAATTGCGCTCCTATTACTTGGCCAATTGGAATGGGTAAAGAATTTAAAGGTGTTTATCACCTTTATAGCGATAAAAGTTACATTTATGAAAGAGGTCAAGGTCATACAATTCAAGAACCAATCATTATTGAAGGTATTGATAACCCTGAACTCGATAAGGTCGTTGGCAGCTTCGCAGACGAATTAAGAGAAGAACTAGAACTGGTTCGTGGAGCTAGTCATGAATTTGATTTAGATGAATTTCTCTCAGGCAAGCTAACCCCTGTCTTTTTTGGAACAGCCTTAGGTAACTTTGGTGTTGATCACATGCTTGATGGACTCGTTGAGTGGGCACCTACACCTCAACCCCGAGAAACAGAAAACAGGATGGTGGAAGCTGAAGAGAAGCTATTCAGTGGATTTGTCTTTAAAATACAAGCTAATATGGACCCATCCCACCGTGACAGGATTGCCTTTTTAAGAGTTTGCTCAGGCAAATATCAAAAAGGTATGAAACTACATCAAGTGAGAATTGCAAAAAGTGTGACCATCTCAAATGCCTTAACTTTTTTTGCTGGAGACAGAGAGCATCTCGAAGAGGCTTGGCCTGGTGATATTATAGGTCTTCATAACCATGGCACAATACAAATTGGTGATACCTTTACAGAAGGCGAGAAAATGAAATTCTCAGGTATACCCAACTTTGCTCCAGAATTGTTTCGACGTGTTCGTCTTAAGGATCCACTTAAAAATAAAGCATTATTAAAAGGTCTAGTCCAATTATCAGAAGAAGGTGCTACCCAGGTATTTAAGCCGTTTAATAATAACGACATTATTTTAGGCGCTGTTGGTGTGCTGCAGTTTGATGTGGTTGCACATCGATTAAAGAGCGAATATGGTGTGGATTGCATTTATGATAATATAAACGTAGCTACCGCTCGATGGGTTAGTTGTGAAGATGAAAAGATGCTCTATGATTTTAGAAATAGAGGCTCAGATAATCTAGCTTTAGATGGTGCTGAAAACTTAACCTACTTAGCACCAACTAAAGTCAATTTAAGCCTGACAAAAGAACGTTGGCCTGATATTGAGTTTAGAGCGACAAGAGAACATTAATAACTTTATAGATCTCATTTTTGGCCTTAAGGATAAACGATTTGGAACTATTCGATACACATTGTCATTTAGATTTTTCAGTTTTTGATACTGATAGGAAATTTCTGATTGAAAAATCATCGGAAAATGGCATCAATAATATTTTACTGCCTGGAATCAAAAAAGAAGATTGGCGTATTTTAAGAATGCACGTAGCACTTAATAAGAGTCTTCATGCAGCCTTAGGTTTACATCCAATGTTTATTGATGAGCACACTGAGCAGCATTTGCATGATCTTGAAATGGCATTAAATTTACCTCCTGTAGTAGCAGTAGGTGAAATTGGTTTAGATTTTTACGATAAAAGTTTAGATAGAGAAAAACAAGAAATCTTCTTTAGAGCTCAGTTAAAACTTGCCAAAGCTAAAAGGTTTCCCGTTATTCTACATGTGAGAAAAGCTCACGATGAAGTGATAAAACATTTAGGATTACTACAGTTCGAAGAGGGTGGCATTGTTCATGCTTTTAATGGTAGTTTGCAACATGCAAAGAGTTACATTTCGAAAGGCTTTAAACTCGGCTTTGGTGGAACGATGACTTACGCTCGTTCAGTAAAAATACGAGAACTTGTTAAAACAGTGCCGCTAGAATCAATTGTCCTAGAAACTGATGCGCCTGATATGGTTCCTTCATCAAGCTCTTCAAAAAGGAATACTCCAGTACACTTATTGGATAATTTCCGAGTCCTCTGTCAATTAAGAGAAGAATCAGCTGAAGAGATTGCTAGAGTTACAACTCATAATGCTAAAAAGGTTTTACGAATTGATTAAACTGAAAACTTGCATTTAGGAAAAATAATGATTGGAATCAATGTAAATGGATCTTAAAAAATTAACGTTAGAAAGTCTGCTACTGCAACTGTTGCAAGAAGGTCTAATTGATAAAAACCAACAGTCTGAAATCCGATTAAAATCTAGTCGAAATGTTGGTGCTCATCCAATTACACAAGTTGGTGAAATTACATTAAGTGCTTATAACAACCCTTCATTAAAATTAACCAGCGAATACCTTACTGAATGGTATGCCGAGAAAATTGGGATACCTTATTACCGTCTTGACCCATTAAAAATTGATGTTGATAAAGTTTCATCTGCTATGTCCTTAAAGTTTGCACAGCGTCATGACATTTTAGCTATTGATGTAGATGCTAAAAATATCATCATAGCTACTTCCAGACCTGATCAGCAAGATTGGGTTAAAGATTTAACGCACCTCACTACCAAATCTGTCGAGTTAGTCATATCTGAACCCGCAGCAATTAAGCGTTATACAAAAGAATTTTATTCGTTATCGCATTCTGTCAAGCATGCATCAAAAACTGAGTTTAGTGGCAAATCTTCAGTTAGTAATTTAGAGCAATTGGTTGAGCTAGGAAAAGTGGGTGAGCCCGATGCTAATGATCAACATATTATTAGAGTTGTTGACTGGATCTTAACGTATGCCTTTGAACAAAGAGCCAGTGATATTCATATTGAACCTCGTCGAGAGCAGGGTCATATTCGTTTCAGAATTGATGGTGTGTTGCATAATGTTCATGATTTACCCATCGATATTACCAAGGCTGTTATTAGTCGCCTAAAGATTTTAGGCAGAATGGATGTTGCTGAAAAGCGTCGCCCTTTGGATGGACGTATCAAGACCAAGAATCTCGAAGGTGAAGAGATTGAACTACGTCTTTCAACTATGCCAACAGCGTTTGGGGAAAAGTTCGTAGGACGAATTTTTGACCCAACGGTGTTATTGCGAGATTTTAATCAACTTGGTATGGACAGTAATACAAGAAAGCAGTGGCACTCTTTAATCAATCAACCAACGGGCATTGTGTTAGTCACGGGTCCGACAGGTAGTGGTAAAACAACGACTCTTTATACTTCATTAAAGAAAATGGCTACCTCTGAGGTCAATGTCTGCACCTTGGAAGATCCTATTGAAATGGTCGAACCTAGTTTTAATCAGATGCAAGTTAA
>JBLHLI010000089.1:0-8103 GCA_047618765.1 Enterobacterales bacterium
TAAACAGTAGATAATACTGCTGCAAATTTGAATTAAGCCTGATAATAATCGATTACATCAATTCTTAAAGGAATTAGGTGTTAACTATAAATTCAACAGGTCTCTGCTGCAGGGATGCAGCAGCGAAGCCTACATGGACGTATTCACGGCGTCCTGTAGAAGTTATAGTTAGCACCTAAGGCCATGAACCTGTTTAAGTATTTGTAGTTAGTACTTGTATCGGAACCTTTATTTGTAGCTAATCCAATATATAATCATCAATCAATTAGTGGGCAAAAAAACCATGAAAAAACCATCAAAACCCCAAACAGATTATAGTAAAGATAGAACACTAGACAAAATAGATCTATCAATTCTTGATAATTTACAAAAAAACAGCAGAATTTCAAACGTAGATCTAGCAAAACTAGTCAATCTAAGTGCAAGCCCCTGTCTAGACAGAGTCAGAAGATTAGAATCTGAAGGATACATAGAAAAATACGGAGCCAAACTCAATGCTTCAAAATTAAAGTTTGGCTTAACCGCTTATCTAGAATTATCATTAGATAAATCAACCTCAGAGCTTTTTGCCTCCTTCGCAATCGAGGTACAAAAAATAAGACAAATAGCAGAATGTGATATGGTCGCAGGAGGCTTTGATTATTTACTAAAAATACGCATATCCGATATGGCTGAATATCGTGCAGTACTAAACGAAATTGTTGATATCAAAGGCGTTGCACAAAACCGAACCTACATCGTAATCGAAAAAATTAAAGTCGATCAAGGTTTACCCTTAGTTAGAATAAGTAAAAGTTCGAATTATTAAGAACTCTAATAATTTAAAAGCTATAATCTATAAAAAGTTATAGTAATAATTAAAGAGATATAAAAATGAAAAGTCATAAATTGGACAAACAAAAATGTTAAGTTATCAACATCAATATCATGCCGGAAATTTTGCAGACGTGCATAAGCATTTAATTTTAAGAGTGCTATTTGAGTCATTATTGAAAAAAGAAAAACCCTTTAGCTACATCGACTGTCACGCAGGTTCAGGTATCTACGATTTAGAATCCAAGGAAGCTAGGAAAACAGGAGAGCGAAGCAATGGCATAGACCAGATATGGCAAGAGGATAGTAACAATGCAACCGTTCAAACATATCTAGAAGCGATTCGAAGTTTAAACTCAAATAATAAACTACGCTATTATCCCGGTTCTCCAAAAATAGCAGACTTATGGATGCGCGAACAAGATAGAGCACAATTGATAGAATTACATCCTAAAGCTCAAAATGATTTACGCCGTCTCTTTACAAGGGATAAGAGATTTAGCTTACACGATAGAGATTGCTATGAGGGACTTCCAGCTATTGTTCCTCCTCAAATAAAAAGAGGCTTAGTGTTACTAGATCCAAGTTATGAAGAAAAAAATGAGTATAAGGATATAATTGATTTAGTTATAAAGTCAGAATCACGTTGGTCAACTGCAATCTATGCCATTTGGTATCCACTGCTGACAGCAAATCGACACCAGTATCTAATTGACGCATTAAAGCGTTCCTCCTTGAAAAAGGTACTAATCTCTGAGATTACCATCAATGATTTTGATCATCAAAAAGATGAAGAACAGTTTGCAGGTATGTATGGTTCTGGCATGGCGATCATAAATACCCCTTGGCAGACTGATGAAAAGCTAGATTTGATATTACCAAAAATTGCTCAATCCTTTTCTACCGATTACGGTAAGTCAAAGACAACTTGGTTGAGAGCAGAATAAAGATATTCTAAAGTAAGTCACAGTCTTCTTTACAGACGTCTGGACGCCTGATATAGTATTTGGTCATTCCATCCTGTTGTACTGCACCAACCAACCGCTGAATATAGGTAACGTTAACAATGAGTTTGTATCATCCCTCCCAAGCAAAGGATAGCTGCGGTTTTGGGTTAATAGCCCAGTTAGATGGAAAACAAGAGCAGCAGTTAATACAAACTGCTATCACTGCCCTTACACGAATGACCCATCGTGGAGCCATTAATGCTGATGGTAAGACAGGGGATGGTTGTGGCATCACTATTCAGTTATCACATTCATTTTTCAAACCTATAGCAGAAAGCATGGGTCTTGGACTCAATGCCTGTTTTGCAGTGGGACAAATATTTTTAAATGCTGATGAAAAGCTAGCTGCTAGACAGCGACAAATATTAGAGAAATCACTGGTCCGTGAAACACTAACGGTTCTTGGATGGCGCAAAGTTCCTATAAATACTGACGCCTGTGGTGACATTGCGATTAAATCTATGCCAATGATAGAACAGGTCATTGTAGTGGCTCCATCAGGATGGAGTAAATATGATATGGAGCGTCGTCTATTTATGGCTCGACGACGGGCCGCCGACCAAATTGATGATCCAGATTATTATGTGGTTTCATTATCGACTTTAATCATTGTCTACAAAGGGTTAGTACTGCCGAAATATCTTGCTGATTTTTATCCAGACTTAGCCGATGAAAATATGCAGAGTGCCATTTGTTTATTCCACCAACGTTTTTCGACCAACACATCTCCAGAATGGAAATCCTGCCAACCGTTCAGATTTCTTGCCCATAATGGTGAGATCAATACTATTTCAGGAAATCGTTGTTGGGCTAAAGCTCGCCGAAGAAGACTATTCAGTCCACTGATCCCAGATTTACCCCAGCTGACACATCTGGTAAATCAAACAGGTTCAGACTCTTCCTCTCTTGATAATATGATAGAAGTTTTATTAACTGGTGGCATGGATATCTTTCGAGCGCTGCGTTTACTGATTCCACCGGCATGGAATAATCGTAAGAATATGGATCCTAACTTACGAGCCTTTTATGAATTTAACTCTATGCACATGGAACCCTGGGATGGCCCAGCCGGAATTGTGATGACCAATGGTGAAAAAATTGCCTGTACTCTAGACAGAAATGGTTTACGCCCAGCACGGTATGTGATCACTAAGGATCGCATTTTAACAGTAGCTTCAGAAATTGGAGTCTGGGATTATAAAGAAGAAGATGTCATTGAAAAAGATCGCGTAGGACCAGGAGAAATGCTGGCTGCGGACACCTCCACAGGAGAGGTATGGAGAACCAATAAAATTGATGACATGCTAAAAAGTCGTCATCCTTATCTTGAATGGTTACGAGAAAATACTATTCGTCTTCGTTCGAATCGAAAGCTTGAAAAAAAGGCTATTCAAAATTATATCGATGAGAATTTAGAACAACTGCCAATCTATCAAAAGCTATTTAATTTAACGGTAGAGGAAAGTGAACAAGTCATTAAAGTGATGGCTAATGATAGCCAAGAAGCAACCAGTTCGATGGGTGATGATACACCAATTGCAGTGCTCTCTCATAAATCTAGAAACCTCTTTGAATATTTCAGACAGCAGTTTGCCCAAGTGACTAATCCACCGATTGATCCTTTGAGAGAAAAATCAGTAATGTCACTCGAAACCTGTTTTGGTCGTGGTCATAATATGTTTCAAGAAACCAATAGCCTTGCCTACAGAGCTATTATTGATAAGCCCATTTTAAATTATGGTAAATTACAACAACTGAAAGGGTTAGACCAAAAACATTATCAATTTAATTCATTATCTTTAAATTACCCCTGTACCGAAAGCTTACAAGATGCCATCCAAAGACTTTGTGCCGACGCTGTTGAGTTGGTGGAAGATGGCTGCGTTATATTGCAACTTACCGATAGAGATATAAACAAAGAAACGGTACCAATACATGCAGCACTAGCAGTAGGCGCTGTTAATAATCGACTGATAAATCTTGGTCTACGTCTAGATGTGAATATCATCGTTGAAACGGCGACTTGCCGAGATCCCCATCATTTTGCAGTACTGATTGGTTTAGGTACAACAGCAATTTATCCTTATTTTGCTATGCAGGTCATCAATCAGCTATTCACGACTAATCAACTTGATTGTGATCTGGTCACCGCTCGAATAAATTACTTGAAAAGTATCAATAAAGGTTTACTAAAAATTCTTTCAAAAATGGGTATATCAACCATTAGCAGTTATCGTAATTCTTGCTTATTTGAGGTTATTGGGCTGCATAAGTCGGTAATGTCTATTTGCTTTCCAAGCATCCAGTCCCGAATCAGTGGAGCAACTTTTTCCGAACTACAAAAAGATAGTCTTTTATGTCATCAACGCGCTTGGAAAACCCATATTAATATTGAACGTGGTGGCCAATTAAAATATGTTCACGGTGGTGAATATCATTGTTATAACCCTGATGTAGTAAGTCTTTTACAACAGGCTGTTACTTCAGGTGAACAACAAGACTATGAAAATTTTGCTGATGCAGTGAATAAAAGGCCGATATCAGCGCTTCGTGATTTCATGCAATTAAAGCTTGCGAAAACTGCCTTAGCACCTGAAAAAATAGAAAGTGTGAAAAACATCTTAAAACGTTTTGATTCCGCTGGCATGTCTATAGGAGCCTTAAGTCCTGAAGCCCATGAAGCACTAGCCATAGCGATGAATCGTCTGGGAGGCCGCTCTAATTCTGGTGAAGGAGGAGAAGATCCTGCTCGCTTTAACACCGAACGGAATTCAAAAATAAAGCAAATTGCATCAGGCCGATTTGGAGTAACCGCCCACTATCTTGTGAATGCTGAAGTAATTCAAATTAAAATTGCTCAGGGTGCAAAACCTGGAGAAGGTGGACAACTACCTGGTCCGAAAGTTACTGTTGAAATCGCGAAACTTCGAAATGCAACACCAGGCGTAATGTTAATATCTCCACCACCCCATCACGACATTTATTCAATTGAAGATATTGCACAATTAATTTTTGATTTGAAGCAAGTTAATCCGAAATTATTAGTCTCCGTGAAATTAGTATCGGGTCCAGGTGTCGGTACAATCGCTGCAGGTGTGGCAAAAGCCTATGCCGATATGATCACCATTTCTGGTCATGATGGTGGTACAGGTGCTAGCGCATTGTCTTCAATTAAATATGCAGGCTCGCCCTGGGAAATTGGCTTGGCAGAAGCCCATCAAGCACTCATCGATAATAATTTAAGAGATCGAATATGTTTACAAGTTGATGGCGGTCTTAAAACCGGATTAGACGTCATCAAAGGGGCTATTTTAGGCGCTGACAGCTTCGGTTTTGGAACTGGCCCTATGGTAGCACTCGGTTGTAAATATTTACGGATATGTCATCTGAATAACTGTGCAACCGGTATCGCTACACAGAACAAAACACTACGAGATGAACACTTTAATGGTTTACCAGAGAGAGTGATGCGTTACTTTCAATTTATCGCAGATGAGACACAGCAGTGGCTTGGTAAATTAGGTGTGGCTAGTATCGATGAATTAATTGGTCGAACAGATCTATTAACTCTTCTGCCGGGAGATACCGACAAACAGCGTAATATTGATTTACAACCGATTCTTGATTCGGCAAAAAGACCCAAGACAGGTGCACCACATTACCAAGGTTTGACTAATCCGCCCTATGATAAAGGCGAACTTAATCAAATGATCTTTGATGATGCAGTAGCCCAATTCGATTACCAAGAAAAAGTAGTGCTTAGTTATAAAATAAATAATTATGACCGTTCAGTAGGTGCTCGCTTGGCTGGTCACATTGCCATGCAGAAAAATGCAGAAGACTTTTCAATTGAACTTAATTTCAAAGGTATTGCTGGCCAAAGTTTTGGAGTTTGGAATTATCCTGGCATGGTTCTAAAGCTTCAGGGCGATGCCAATGATTATGTAGGAAAGGGTATGTCAGGTGGAAGCATTAGTATTTTCCCTGAAGAAAACATTCGTTACATTGCAAGCCGAGGAGCCATCATAGGCAATACATGCCTTTATGGTGCCAGTGGAGGTAAGCTATTTGCGGCAGGTCAGGCTGGAGAACGTTTTGCAGTTCGTAATTCTGGTGCTACCACAGTCATCGAAGGTGTTGGTGATCATGGTTGTGAATACATGACTGGTGGCACAGTACTAATATTGGGGCCAGTAGGTGAAAACTTTGGGGCAGGTATGACTGGTGGTAAAGCCATTATACTTGATTTAAGCGAAAACCTTAGAGAATTAAGCAATATGGAAAGTATCGATATTTTCGACATGAATGAGATTGAAGGTAATGATGATGAAGGTCTGCTTCGCTCATTATTAACTGAACATATTGAAAAAACATCCAGTCGATGGGCGAAAAAAATCAGTAATAATTTTGAGCATTATCTTGATTATTTTATGCTTGTTATACCCAAGAAAACCTCTGGACTTCCTTCTGTATCAACTGCCCAGGAGGTAGCTGATGATTCAACTTCCCATGGCGCTCAAGTTATTATAGTGGGGAGTGCAAAGTGAATAATAAACATTCTAATAAAGCTTTTGATCCAAAGGATAAATTAACCTTTTTAAAACAACCTAGAGAAACAGATAAAAAAAGAGATTCTAGTGAAAGGCAGATCGATTTTAAAGAAATCTATCACGACGAAGAAAAAGCAGATCTACAAAGCCAAGCAGGTCGATGTCTCGATTGTGGCAACCCTTACTGTGAATGGAAATGTCCGTTACATAATTACATTCCAAATTGGTTAGAGTTAGCAGCAAATGAAAAGTTTGAAGAGGCCGCGGTTCTCATGCATCAAACCAATCCTCTTCCTGAGATCTGTGGTCGTGTCTGTCCACAAGACAGACTCTGTGAACAAGCCTGTACAATAAATACTGGTTTTGGTGCTGTAACCATTGGCGCAATAGAAAAAAATATTAGCGACTTAGCATTAGCCAATAATTGGAGACCAGACTTATCCGCCGTCGAACAAACCGATAAAACTGTTGCCATTGTAGGTGCAGGTCCAGCTGGCATAGGTTGCGCTGAATTATTGGTTCGACACGGAGTTAAAGCCGTTGTGTATGATCGATACCCTGAAATTGGTGGTCTATTAACATTTGGCATACCTGGGTTTAAGTTAGAAAAAGACGTTATTAAAAAGAGGCGAGAGTTTCTTGAAGATATTGGTGTTGAGTTTAAACTTAATACAGAAATAGGAAAAGATATTACTATTGAAGAGTTGCAAGACTCTTATCACCAGATATTTTTAGGCATGGGAACTTACACAGCGCTTGATGGAAACTTAGAGGGATTAGAAACTGAAGGTGTCATCAAAGCACTTGATTACTTAATCGGAAATATAAATTTTCAACAAAATTATGAAATGGATAACGTTAATTATTCTGATATGAAAGATGAAAAAGTTATCGTCCTTGGAGGTGGTGACACAGCAATGGATTGTGTTCGTTCCGCAATCAGGCAATCAGCAACGACTGTGAAATGTGTTTATCGTAAAGGTGAAACATCTATGCCGGGTTCCAAACAAGAAGTTCAAAATGCCAAAGAAGAAGGCGTTGATTTTGTCTATCATCTGCAACCTGTTGCTATTGAAAACATTAATGGCAAAGTTACTGGTGTACGCTTTCATAAAACAAACTCCGATGGAAATTCTGATGAAGAAGTTTTCATTGAGGCCGATAAAGTTATTATTGCTTTTGGATTTACAGCTAGTCCCGCCAGTTGGTTTGACTCTATCAATCTAGAACTCACTGACAAAGGACTTCTTAAAACATTAAACTCAAATCAATCAGACTTGCCCTATCTTCAAGCGACCTCTGTAAAAGGAATCTATGCGGGTGGAGATATGGTTAGAGGAGCAGATTTAGTGGTTACAGCTATTGCTGAAGGTCGACAAGCTGCACTAGAAATACTTGCTGAGTTTGATATTTTAACGTCCTAATGTTCTATGTTAATTATATTTCCACTCAGATAATTGTCGTTCAGATTCAAAGCTAAAGGGCTCTTTAGTGAGGGGATCAATAAATTCTAACTTTTTCGCTAGTAATTGCAAAGGAGCTTTTATAATAGGTGCTATTTCTTCAGGTAGCAGGATTGGATAAAATTTATCATTTAAAATCGCTGAGCCTATTTTCATCATATGCAGCCTGAGTTGATGTGTTTTACCTGTGATGGGTTGTAAGTGAAAGAGACCTAGATCATTATCTCGCTCTACTAATCTAATTTTTGAACGTGCATTTACCTCACCCTC
>JBLHLI010000090.1:0-8053 GCA_047618765.1 Enterobacterales bacterium
AAATAAAGGGTCAACAGAAGTAAAAACTCATTCGTTCTACTTCCGCGCTGCAGGCCTTGCCTGAAGCGAGATGCGTATACTACGCGTCTCAGTTTTGATGTCAACATTTTATTTAATTAAATCTGAAGTTTTTCAAATCTTATTTTTAAATGTTTAGTTAACAATTTAGCTCTTAGAAAGAGGTGTTAACGTATCAAAACAGTCCGTTGGGTTGCCCCTTTGAACTGGATGCGCATAATAGCGAGTTTTGATTTTTCGTCAACCCTTTTTTGATAATAAGTTGAATTAAGTGTTCAACTGCTTTTTTTTCGTACAAAGCGTGTATTTATTGATGTTTAAACAAACAATACTGTTAAATATATTACTTATTTTATCGCTATTTATCTATTTTAGCTGTTTGATCATCTCAGCTTTATTTTGTGCTATAGAATGTTAATTAAAACAATTCACTAATAATTTGCTAAAATAACGTATGTTTTAATTATCTTATTAGCTCTTTGGATTAATATATGAGTAAAAGTACATTATCAAATAATCGTGGTCGGTCTTATCACGACGTTAGCCCTACAATTGGACACGGTGTTTATATTGATCAATCGGCAGTATTAGTCGGCGATATAACCCTGGCTGATGATGTTAGCATCTGGCCGTTAGTCGCAGCCCGAGGTGATGTCAATACCATTACCATTGGTGCAAGAACTAACATACAGGACGGTACTGTTCTTCATGTCACTCGTAAAAGCCCTGGAAACCCTGATGGCAACCTTTTAACCATTGGTACGGATGTTACTGTTGGTCACAAATGTATGTTGCATGGTTGTGTACTAGGAAACCGAATATTAGTGGGTATGGGTGCAATCATTATGGATGGCGTTGTCGTTGAAGATGATGTTTTTATTGGCGCTGGTTCATTAGTGCCACCCAATAAGGTGTTAAAAAGTGGTTACCTTTATGTTGGTAATCCGATTAAACAAGTCCGATTACTTAAAGACAACGAAGCTAAGTTTCTTAAACAATCAGCGATTAATTATGTTGAGTTAAAAGATGAGTACATTATACAACAATAATAATCAGAATATTATTTGTCTGCGCTCGCTCAATTTACGCTATTACATTGGTGATTAATAAATATTTAATGACGTAATCACGAGCGCAAAAGGTTGTATCAATTATCACGGCATCTCAATATGAATAATATCACCTTCAAATTCATTTCTTTCCAACCAGAGTTCGGTAACTTCTTCTAAATCAAATTTAGTACTGTTGTCAATGATTGCTAATTCCTTTAATTGTATTGAATGAAAATATATCTTTATTGCCTGTCCTGACAATTGAGCCGTTAAACACCAAGCATTTTCTTTATCATCAAACTTTAAGTCGTCATTAAATAATACCGCTTGGTTCATTATTATTCCCCTGCCAAAGATTTTCTTAAGCTGGCAATCACAGACTCTACTTCAGGCTTTACTTCCCTCCATATGGCGAAGCTTTCTGCCGCCTGTCCAACTAACATACCTAAACCATCAATTAGATGATCTGAACCCTGTTCCTTTGCCCACATCAAAAATGGAGTGAGTTCTCTGCCATAAACCATGTCATAACAAACAACATCAGTGCTAATAATTTGTGCGGGTATTGAGGGCACTTGACCGCTCAAACTAGCCGAAGTTGCATTGATAATAATATCAAAATCATTCACTACGTCATCAAAACCACAAGCTGTTAATTTGCTATTATTTTTGTCGACATTAAATTGTTTGCAGATACTTTCTGCCTTGCTCACAGTTCTATTAGCAACAACAATCATTTGAGGATGACACTCAAGCAGAGGTAAAATAACGCCTTTTGCTGCGCCGCCAGCACCAAGTAATAATATCCTACTATTTTTCAACTTAACATTGTTACGTTGCAAATCTTGAACTAAGCCTAATCCATCGGTATTGTCACCTAGTATCTGACCATCGATAAAGCTCAAAGTATTAACAGCACCGGCCAATCTAGCTCGCTCACTGAGCTGATCACATATAGCTAATGCCTGCTCTTTAAAAGGGACAGTTATGTTGGCGCCTTTCCCTTGCTCACTGATAAATTTTCTTATTTTTTTATCAAAACCATCTACAGCGACTAACTCACTTTGATAATTAAGTTGTTGCTCAGTCTCTTTAGCAAAATATTGATGAATAAAGGGTGAGCGAGACTGTTTTATTGGGTTACCATATACACGATATTGATCCATAACATACTACTTATAAAATTGTAATTTACTGAATTAACCAGTCTTGTGGTACTAAATAATCACTGAGTTTTGCCTCTGCACTGCCCTTTTCAGGTTGAAAATTGTATTCCCAACGAGCAAGTGGTGGCATTGACATCAATATGGATTCGGTACGACCGCCTGATTGCAAACCAAACAGTGTGCCACGGTCAAACACTAAGTTAAATTCAACATAGCGGCCTCTTCGGTATAATTGAAATTGTCTCTGTTGTTCTGTGTATGGGGTTTCTTTCCGCTTATTAATAATAGGTATATAAGCATCAATAAAGCCTTGACCAATCGCGGCAATATAATTAAAGCAAGTATCAAAGTCCCACTTATTAAGGTCATCAAAAAATAAACCGCCCACGCCACGAGTTTCATCGCGATGCTTTAAGTAAAAATATTCATCGCACCATTTTTTATAGTCACTATAGACGTTTTCACCAAAAGCTTGGCATAGATCACTAGCAGTTTGATGCCAATGAACGACATCTTCTTTAACAGGATAAAATGGTGTTAAATCAAAACCACCACCGAACCACCATACAGGCTCTTCACCCTCTTTTTCAGCAATAAAAAAGCGCACATTGGCATGTGATGTCGGTATATGAGGGTTTTTAGGATGGATAACTAATGAAACACCACAGGCTTGCCAAGTCCGACCTGCAAGTTCCGGTCGATGGGCGGTTGCTGATGGCGGTAATTTATCACCAGAAACAACTGAAAAGTTGACACCCCCTTGTTCGATAAGGGTTCCATTGGTCATTACTCGTGTACGACCGCCACCACCGGCTTTGCGTTGCCAATTATCTTCAACGAACTGCCCTGAGCCGTCTACCTGCTCCATTGCCCGACAGATTCTATCCTGTAGTGTTTTTAAAAAGTCTATAACTTGAAGAATGTCAGGAACTTTGTCATTTGTTGTTGCTTCACTCATGATCGGATTACATCTCCAGAAAGTGCATTTATAATAGTCGATGGTTTGGTCAAACCTAATGTCTGACCTTTTAAAATATAATCAAGTTGATGTGGAAATTGTCGCAAAACTTCTTGCCAACTGTTAACTGTCGGTTCGCCAGATAAATTAGCACTGGTGGAAATGATGGGTTTAGAGGTTTGTCTACAGAGTTCAACAATATCCGGGTGGTTAGTAATTCTTACAGCGACTGTATTGAAAGCCCCAGAAATTAATGGTGACAGGTTTATATTTGCGGGTAATATTTGAGTAATAGGTCCTGGCCACCTAGCCATAAAAATAGAGCGCTTATCTTCGGGGATTTCATTGTCATTGATATAAGGTAAAACTTGAGAGTAATTACCCGCAAGTAAAATAAGACCTTTGTCTTTAGATCTATTTTTAAGTGCAAGTAACGTCTTTATTGCTTTTTCATTATCAGGATCACAACCTAAACCAAAGACGGCTTCTGTTGGGTAGGCAATAAGACCACCCGTGTTAAAGGTATCAACAATATTCATTTCGTTCACAAAGCACTCTATTATTAATGATGTAATAATGATATCAATAACAATGTTAACAAAAGCTAGCCATAAATACCTAATATTGGATTAATTTATCGATAGAAAAGTTCTAGATTCCGTATTTCATTAAACAAGGTTATAATTAAAACTATTTTTACTTTCTTCAAATACGAAGAACATTAAACTCTATTAAAAGGCATAAGTTCATGACAGTGGGTATCATCATGGGGTCAAAATCAGATTGGCCAACAATGCAACATGCAGCAGAAATGCTTGACTCTTTAGGTGTAAAGTATGAGACCAAGGTGGTTTCTGCGCACAGGACTCCTCACTTGCTGGCTCAATATGCTGAAAGCGCAAGAGATAGAGGTATTAAAGTAATCATCGCTGGTGCTGGCGGAGCTGCTCACTTACCTGGAATGGCAGCAGCTTATACATCTTTACCTGTTTTAGGTGTCCCTGTTCAATCTAAAGCCCTTAACGGACAAGACTCTTTATTATCGATTGTCCAAATGCCAAAAGGTATCGCTGTGGGAACGTTAGCGATTGGCAATGCAGGAGCCGCTAATGCAGGTTTACTTGCAGCACAAATCCTTGGCACTCATAGACCTGAGGTCCAAAAAAATATAGATGCGTTTCGTAAAGAACAAACTGAAACCATACTTGCTAACCCAAACCCGGCAGAATAAATAGACCTTATGAATAAAGTTCTCGTACTTGGCGCAGGTCAATTAGCTCGAATGATGGAATTAGCGGGCACGCCTTTAAACTTAGATGTTAAAGCACTCGATGTATTAAGTAATAAGATTGTGCAGCCTATTTCACCTGAGCATGTCTATGGTGATCTAACATCAGGTATTGGTAATGCTGATGTCATTACAGCAGAATTTGAGCATGTTGCACACGATATACTTTCTAAATGTGAACTATCAGGAAAGTTATACCCAACAAGCGAAGCTATTAAAATTGGCGGTGATAGGCGGTTAGAAAAAACCTTACTTAACTCATGCAATGCTAGTAACGCTAAACATCATTTTGTTAATTCTAAAGTAGACTTTGATGAAGCCATTAAATATCTATCTTTACCTATTATTTTTAAGACTGCGCTTGATGGCTATGACGGAAAAGGTCAATGGCGATTAAAATCAGCGGATGATGCTGCTGAAGTTTGGCGCGAAATGAATAGTTTTCTGACCGCATCAACAACCAATGTTAAGCAAGCTATAGTTGCCGAACAAATGGTGCCTTTTGATCGAGAAGTATCCTTAGTTGGTGTTCGTCGTGTCAATGGTGATGTTGCTGTGTACCCACTTACTGAAAATCATCATACTAATGGTATTTTAAGTGTTTCAGTTGCGGCCCCTGTTGATGCTGCATTACAAGAACAAGCGACTACTGTATTTAAGGCATTATCTGATAAGCTCAACTATGTTGGTGTACTAGCAATAGAGTTTTTTCAGGTCGGTAATCAACTTTTGGTGAATGAAATTGCGCCAAGAGTCCATAATTCAGGGCATTGGACCCAACAAGGTGCTGATACCTGTCAATTCGAAAACCATTTAAGAGCGATTTGTGATTTACCCTTAGGGAGTACAGCCCTTGTTCGCCCAACGGCAATGATTAACATTATTGGTGAAGATACTGTGCCTAACGATGTACTTGCCATACCCAGTGCAACCATTCATTGGTATAACAAAAGTAAGCGTACTGGCAGAAAAATGGGTCATATAAATGTCAGTGGCGAAGATGAACAGCAGCTTGCAGAACGTTTGCAAACGTTATCAAATATACTTTGTAAAAAGGCATTTCCTGATCTCCGACAGTTCGCAGCAAACTATAAAGGAAAACAGACTTAATAAGTGTATTTGTTAAGTTTTTATGGGTAAAAAGACGCTACATCGCGTCTTTTTTTACTTCTACTTTAAAAAGGTTTTTGCATGTAGGAGCACTTTTTATCTGCACACTGATATTTAATGCCCGCCGCCATATTTCTTTTCAATAAAAGGGGGAATTGGCACTTTTCACAAGTACCATCAACTGGCTCATGATTAATAACAAACTTACATTTAGGGTAATTATTACAAGAGTAAAAAGTTTTGCCATAACGGTTAGTTTTTTCAAATAGCTCACCGTTATCTTTTTGCTGACATTTAGGACAAGCAACATTGACGTCATCTTGGTGATGCGTTTCTTCAATATGCTGACATTCAGGATAATTTGTACATCCAATAAACATGCCATAACGGCCTTGTTTTACTGCCAAGTTGTTATTGCATAGCGGACACTCAGTGCCATCAAGTATATTATTTTCAACCCGTTGATGCTCAACAACAGCCCGGGTATATTGACAGCTAGGGTAATTTGAACAGCCTAAAAATGAACCTGACTTACCATATTTAATAGTAACATCAGCGCCACAATCAGGACAAACTTCAGATGACTTTTCAAGCGCATGTTCGTGACGGGTAAATAAAACTTTATCTGAGTCTGACATAATATCCTCAACTATTTCCGGCAATATTATGTCATAAAGCAGCTAATATTATAAATTTAATTAGTGTAATGGCCCTTCCTGCTCATCAAAAATCAAATCTTCCATTTGTGAATAAGCGTTTTCTTTACCTGGCACATTAAATAACACCATAAGTACCACCCATTTAAGATCCTCCATTGAGAAGTACTGGGTATCAAGCTCCATGACTCGGTCAATAACCATTTCTCTGGTGGTGAAGTCCAATACCTTAACTTGTTCTAGAAACATTAAAAAACCACGGCACTCAGTGTCGAGTAATTCCATCTCTTCGATAGTGTATATACGAACTGATTTACTCGCAGTACGAGTTAAATAAGGATGAGCATCATTATCTTGTAATGCGGCTAGTTTTTCTAACCAATTAAGCGCTTTATAAATTTCGTCTTGATGAAAGCCAGCACGGGTCAACTCATCAGTAAGTAAATCATGATCAACCATAACCTCAGCTTCACTATGAATATAGTTTTCAAAAAGGTACATCAGTATATCGAACATAATTAGCCCCTATTTAATCGAATATAGCCTCCGGGTACAGCCACAACTTGCCCCTTTAGCTCCAGCATTGTTAATCGGGTTAATACTACCTCTACAGGCAATATAGTCCGAGAAACCACAATATCAATTGGAGTGACTTCATATTCAACACTAGCTAATAATGGATCGTTAAACAAGTCCTGTTGGTAGTTATTTTCCTTATTTTTCTTAGTAGGTGCTTGATTATCTAATACAGTTAACTCTTCGACAATATCGGTGGCATTATCGATAAGTAAAGCGCCTTGTTTAATTAACCAATGACACCCCTTCGCGAGTGGATTATTAACAGAGCCGGGAATAGCAAAAACCTCTCTCCCTTGCTCAAGAGCGCAACGGGCAGTAATTAATGAACCACTCTTGATTTCAGCTTCAACGACAAGTACCCCCTGACTTAAGCCACTAATAATTCTGTTTCTTTTCGGAAAGTGACCCGCCTTTGGTAATGTACCCGGCACAAATTCGCTGACAATAAGACCACCCGATTGTAAAATTTCTTGGCTCAACAGCTTATGTCGTGAAGGGTAAACTTTGTCTAATCCTGTTGCAACGACCGCAATAGTTTTCCCCTGAGCTTGCAACGCACCTCTATGAGCAGCAGCATCTATACCTAATGCCAGACCACTTGTTATAACAAAATCATGCGCCACCAATTGATAAGCAAATTTACCCGCATTATCACGACCACTTATCGTGGCCGATCTACTACCAACAATCGCTATTTGAGTTTGATTAAGTAACTTGCTGTCACCTTGGATAAAAAGGACTAATGGGGGATCATAAATTTCTTTTAATAACTTAGGGTAACTGTGATCATCAAAACAGACAATTTCACTATGACAACTTAAGCTGTTACTGATTATATTATCAATATTTTCCCAATTAGGATGGGCAAAGGCAGATTTTTGATTAGACGTTAACTTACAAGAATTTAATACCTCAAGCGATCGAAATAGTTGAACTAAACCATATTCTTTAACCAATGCTAGCTTCTTATGAATGGCTAATTTTGGTACAAACTTCAAGGCTAGCCAATATTCTTGATAGGTTCTTGGCACCTGTCTTCTCCTTAAGAGCCGGCCGATAATACATTATGGAGCGGTAATAATATCTTTTAATCTAGCTGGCTTACTTGTAGTTAGTATCAATGCCATACTTGTTTTATCGTATAATTTAAAAACCATCATACGCCCTATATTTTCTTCTGGCATAATATAATTTGGCTCACCTATTTTATCCCAACGAGACACTTC
>JBLHLI010000091.1:0-8051 GCA_047618765.1 Enterobacterales bacterium
GTATAGAAGGAAATAAATACTTAATTTAATTGGTAATTGCTATCTAGCTGGAAATTTTAAAAAGACAATGCGCTAAGAGCGAAAGAAAATGGTGGGTTGTGCAGGGATCGAACCTGCGACATCCTGATTAAAAGTCAGATGCTCTACCAACTGAGCTAACAACCCACGACTGCTTGGACAACAGAGGCGCAATAATACTGTTTTTATAGAAAAACACAAGCCTATTTTTCATATTTTTTAATATTTTTTAACTTTTTTAATCCATTTCCTCAATCCAGTACATTTGAATGGCTTCAAGTATTTTTTCACCGCAATGTTCTGGCTTGTCATCAAAATTTTCTAAGTTAAGAACCCAATCTCTTAGCTCAGTAAATCTAAGGGTTGTAGGGTCAACGTCTGGGTGCTCATCAATCAAATCTAGAGCAATATCGAGAGAATCTGTCCATTTCATAGTTATATTTCCTCTTGAATTAATATTATCGAATTATTAGCCTAGTGAGCTTCAGAAACTTGATTGATCGTATACTTGGGAATTTCTACAACCAAATCTTCTTTATCTACAATAGCTTGGCAACTCAGACGACTATCTGGCTCAAGTCCCCAAGCTTTGTCCAACATATCGTCTTCTAGCTCATCTGACTCTTCAAGTGAATCAAAGCCTTCCCTGACAATGATATGACAGGTAGTACAAGCACAGGACTTCTCACAAGCATGTTCAATGTGGATATCATTCTCTAGAGCAATATCGAGAATTGACTCGCCCTGCTCTGCTTCCACAACAAGTCCTTCGGGACAGTGTTCGTCATTAGGTAAAAATATAATTTTAGGCATTAGTTTTGATAGTTCCTATTTCTTAATTGCTAATCATGTTTAGTAGTAGAAGATGCGAGTTCGTCTATAGCACTTCCTACTAAAGCTTTATTAATACTTATATTCATGCGTCTTGATGCAAAGTTCTCAGAGTGCTTATTAAGCTCATCTAGTTGATTTTTAATCGCTAGATAATCATCCTTAGCAGCAGTTCTCTCGAGTACATCTAGAGCAGCGTTTAATTCGTCTTGTTCTTCTTCTGATAGCAATTCACTACCATTCTCAGCTAAAGCTGCTCTCGTGGCTTCTACCAAGCGCTGAGCTTCAACTTGCTGCTCTTTTAATCGGCGTTGATGCACATCTTCTTCTGCGTGCTCCATACTATCGTTTAGCATAGAAATAATGTCATCTTCGCTTAGTCCGTAAGATGGTTTTACTACAATTTGACTTTCAATACCGGTCGATTGCTCAACTGCAGAGACGTTTAGCAAGCCATCTGCATCAACTTGAAATGCAACTCGAATATGAGCTGCTCCTGCTACCATAGGAGGAATACCAGTGAGTTTAAATTCAGCAAGCGATCGACAATCGGCTACCAATTCTCTATCGCCTTGTACCACGTGCAACTTCATTGCAGTTTGGCCATCTTGATAGGTTGTAAAATCTTGAGCCCGGCTAACGGGTATTGGACTATTTCGAGGAATGATTTTTTCAACCAATCCACCCATAGTTTCTATACCGAGTGATAGTGGAAGAACATCCAACAATAGCATTTCATTGTCTGGTCTATTGCCAATTAGAATATCTGCTTGAATCGCTGCTCCAATAGCAACCACTTCATCTGGATTGATTGAAACCTTAGGCTCACATTTGAAATAATCAGCAACTTTTTCACGAACTAAAGGAACTCGAGTTGAACCACCGACCATGATAACTTCGCCGATGTCTTCAAAATCAATTTCAGCATCTTTTAATGTTCTACGACAAGCCATCAATGTTCTTTTTACTAGTTTATCAATTAATGTATTAAAATCAGAGACTAATATTGTGCCAGACCAATTTATTATAGCGCCTGCTTTTGCTTCAAAATCTAGAGCAACTTCTACTGAATTTGTTGAGGATAACTGTTCTTTGATACTTCGCGCTTGATTAAATAAATACCGTTGTACTTGAGGATCTAAGTTATCGGTCTGTGTTGTGCCAGCTCCGTAGCATTGTTCGGCTAACCAGAACGCTAGTTCACGGTCAAAATCATCACCACCTAAAGCAGAATCGCCTCCTGTAGCTAAAACTTCAAAGACGCCCTTATGCAGTCTTAGAATAGAGATATCAAAGGTACCACCACCTAAGTCGAAAACCGCTATAACCTGCTCTAAACCACTATCTAATCCATAGGCTAAAGCTGCTGCTGTAGGCTCATTGATTAAACGTAGAACATTAAGTCCAACAATTCTTGCTGCATCTCGCGTTGCTTGACGTTGGGCATCATCAAAATAAGCAGGAACCGTAATCACAACACCATCAAGATCAGCGCCTAACACTTGCTTGGAGCGGCAACTTAAACAACGTAGTATCTCTGAAGAGACCTGTACTGGTGAAACTATGCCTTGGCGAGTAATCAGCTCTGGCATACCATCACGTTTATCAGTAAATCGATAGGGTGATTGAGCACCTAGATGAGTCACGTCTTCAATGCCTCTACCCATCATACGTTTTACCGATGCGATAGTATTTTGAGGATCCTCGACAGCAAGATCATAAGCAGCTTTACCGACAATTGGAGAGCCAACTTCGGGGTAGTGCACTACACTTGGAAGTAACTTTTCGTTAGTGTGATCAGCAAGTACAAGGGCTTCACCACTTCTAACGGTTGCGATTAAAGAATGTGTTGTTCCTAGATCGATACCAGCGGCAAACTTTTTTTGATGAGGTTTCTGGGTTTGACCAGGTTCAGAGATTTGCATTAATGACATAAATTAAATCCAACTATTGCAGTAACAATAATTGCTCTTCGACCTCATCGAGATCTTTGGCAAGTTTGTTAAGAAATTGTAATTCACAGATATGATTTTTCAATGGGCTTGTATCTGGGTTTGATTCAGAGCTTGAACAAGATTCTAGTTCGTTAAACTCATTTGTGATTTTATCTAGCATTGATTTTGTTAAACAATTAACAGTCTCAGAAAAAGAGTCGAGTTCTTCCATATCATTATTATCTTTCATAATCACAAGCTGGTCACGATAATCCATTTGTTGCATCAACAATGCAATGTCTGAAACGGTATAGCTTGTTAGATCAAACTCATGTCCTAACAACGTCATTAAATGGCAAGCACGCAGCACAGGTGACTTCAGTGATTGGTAGGCTTCTATATTTTGAGCTGTTTGTTGCACAGCCACTCTTTGTCGTTCAAGGCCCTCATTGACGAAGCGATCTGGATGGCTCAGCTGTTGTAGCTTTCGATAAGCCGTATCTAAATCTTGGCGTTTAATGGTAAATGACAAGGGTAAGCCAAATTGTTCAAAGTAGTTTTTTAACATGACATTAACTGTTCTTAAATGGCGAAAAATTAAACGGTGAAGCTTTCGCCACAACCACAGGCACCCTTTTGATTTGGATTTTTAAATTCAAAGCCTTCGTTAAGCCCTTCACGTACAAAATCAACTTCAGTACCATCAAGATAAACTAAGCTTTTCTTATCAATAATAATTGAAATACCATCCTGTACAAAGGTCTCATCTTCAGCATTTATTTGATCAACAAACTCGATCACATAGGCTAAACCTGAGCAACCTGTTGTAGTCACACCAACTCTCACACCAACACCAGAACCACGATTATCTAAAAAGTGTTTAACACGTTCTACTGCTGGTTCAGATAAAGTAATAGCCATTACTAATCCTCAGAAGGTGCAGTTTTAGAACGATAATCAGCAACGGCAGCTTTAATAGCATCTTCAGCTAAAACTGAACAATGTATCTTTACTGGAGGAAGACATAATTCTTCAGCAATTTCGGTATTTCGAATTGCCGCAGCTTCATCGATAGTTTTACCTTTCACCCATTCAGTAACCAATGAACTAGAAGCAATAGCAGAACCACAACCATAGGTTTTAAACTTTGCATCTTCAATAATGCCTTCGGCACCTACTTTGATCTGCAACTTCATTACATCACCACAAGCAGGAGCGCCGACCATACCAGTACCTATAACACCGCCGTCTTCTTCTTGTAAACTACCCACATTACGAGGGTTTTCATAATGGTCAATTACTTTTTCGCTATAAGCCATTTTTACTCTCCAATTTATTAATTCATTTATTAATTCATTTATTAAATTACTTGTTAATGGGCAGCCCATTCAACAGTAGATAAATCTATTCCATCTTTAAACATGTCCCATAAAGGAGACATTTCTCTCAGCCGCTCAATTGCTTTACAAACGCCATCAATTGCATGGTCTATTTCTTCTTCAGTGGTAAATCGACCTATTGAGAATCGAATTGAACTATGAGCTAATTCGTCTTCGAGTCCTAGTGCGCGTAGTACATAAGAAGGTTCAAGACTTGCTGATGTACAGGCTGAGCCTGAAGATACAGCCAAGTCTTTTAGTGCCATAATCAAAGACTCGCCTTCGACAAAGTTAAAGCTAATATTCACAATATTTGGTACAAAATGCTCGTTACTACCGTTTAGATGCACTTCTTCAAGTTCTGAAACTCCATCGATTAATCTTTTGCGCAAGATGGTAATACGCTCATGCTCAGATTCCATTTTTTCGCCAGCAACTCTAAAAGCTTCGCCCATAGCAACTAATTGATGGGTTGCAAGCGTGCCAGAGCGCATGCCACGTTCATGGCCTCCACCGTGTGTTTGGGCTTCAAGACGAATACGTGGTTTGCGCTGCACATAAAGAGCACCAACACCCTTTGGTCCATAAGCTTTATGACCAGAGAATGACATCAAATCCACTTTAAGTTCTGACAAATCAATTCCGATTTTACCTGCACTTTGAGCAGCATCGACGTGAAATATAATTTTGTTATCACGACATATCTCGCCAATAGCAGCGATGTCTTGAATAACACCTACTTCATTGTTTACATGCATCACTGACGCTAAAATTGTATCTTCACGAATTGCAGCTTTGAATGTATCAATATTAACAAGTCCATCGCTCTGAACATCAAGATAAGTAACTTCAAAACCTTCACGTTCTAACTGACGGCAGGTGTCTAGCACAGCTTTATGTTCAGTTTTAACAGTAATAATGTGATTTCCACGTTTACGATAAAAATGAGCAACGCCCTTAATTGCAAGATTGTTAGACTCAGTTGCACCAGAGGTAAATACAATTTCACGTGGATCGGCATGAACCAAATCAGCAACTTGATTACGTGCTATATCAATAGCTTCCTCAGCTTTCCATCCAAATTGATGTGAGCGAGAGGCTGGGTTTCCAAAACCACCATCCATCGTTAGGAATTGCATCATTTTTTCTGCAACAAGAGGGTCAACAGGTGTAGTTGCCGCATAATCTAGGTAAATTGGCAATTTCATAATCTTCTCCAATAATTAAATATAATTCTTTATATAGTTCTTTATATAAGTATGTTCTAAATAAATTGCTCTAATGCAATTCATTGTTTGTAAAAACTAAACCGTTACTTCAGAAGGAATATTCCCTGCTCCAGGTCTAGTCTGAAAATTGTCTTCTTTTATAGCTTTCGATAGTGGCCCATCTTGTTTATAGGCAATTTCACGAATATCTTGCTGAGAGATAACTGAAGCTAAAGTAATATTATTTAAATATTCATAAATAGTGTCACTTAAGCCTAACCAAAGGTTATGCGCTAAACATATTGAGCCCTGAGCGCAGCTACGCTTACCTTGGCAACCTGTTGCATCAAGGGTTTCATTAACTGCTAAAATAACATCAGAGACTTTTATATGTTCAGGATCTCGACCTAATTGATAACCACCACCAGGTCCGCGAGTACTCATAACCAAACCATTGTGTCGTAATCGAGAAAATAGCTGCTCTAAATAAGATAGAGAGATATCTTGTCTACTCGAAATATCGCTTAAAGTAATAGGATTAGTTGCTGAGTGCAGAGCTAAATCAAGCATTGCAGTAACAGCATATCGTCCTTTAGTGGTTAACTTCATTGGAATTATCCTTCATATCAACTAGGTGCTATTTTCTCATAACCAAGTAAAATGGTCAAGTATTAAATGTTAGCTTTTAAGAAGAGATACTTATACTCAAAACGATAGAGACAGATAAAGAATTACCAATACTTTAAGTCTAGAATTTACTTTATGTAAGCATCTTATATTATTGATTTTTAATGCTTTTTTGAATTGATGAAAGGACACCTCGAAGAATTTGCATTTCAGAGTGGTCGGGCGTAACTCGGTTATAAATACGACGTAAACGTGACATTAACATCTTAGGGTTATTAGGATTGTGATAGCCAATTTCAACCAATGTTTGTTCAAGATGTTGGTAGAATCCTTCCATCTGCTGTGCTGTCACCCTCTCGACTTTTTCTTTCTTAATATCTTTAGCACTATTACCTAAGATAGCGACACGTAGTTCGTAACTAATAAGCTGAACTGCTGATGCTAGATTGAGAGAACTGTAGTCAGGATTTGCAGGAATAAAAACATGATAGTGACAACGAGAAAGCTCTTCATTAGTCAAACCAGCATTCTCAGTACCAAACATTACAGCGACGGACTGAGAATGATAATCAGTAACAATCTTTTCAGACATTTCCCTAGCGGTTAAAATAGGCACATCAAGATGTCGACTACGAGCACTGCAACCTACGACTACAGTAAACTCTTTCAATGCATCATCCATGGTCTCAAAAACGCGAGCATCAGCAAGTACATCATCAGCTTTTGAAGCTCGCACAGTAGCTTCAAACGATGGGAAATTCTTAGGTTTAACCAATACCATCTTAGAAAGACCCATAGTTTTCATGGCACGAGCTGCAGCACCAATATTGCCAGGATGAGAAGTATGGCTAAGAATAATATTAATTGAATCAAGCATAGCTAAATAATGTACTTATCTAGTGGTTAAGAATGATGGCAATGATACAGAAGATAATTGGTTATCACCATAAATTTGAAGGTATTCGGCACCTAAAGTGAATAGACCATTGCTCTATCTGACTTTTCTGCTAAAATAGCGCCAGCTCAAGTAGCGAAACGTTCTTTACACAACTTTAGAGAGATAAATACGATGCACCCACTAGTGAACATCGCAGTTTCTGCTGTACGTCAAGCCAGCAGAATCAGTAGCCATGGCATAGATATAGTTAGATCCCATAGTAGAGGTCCAAATGACTTCACCGATACAATGGAGCTCAAAGCAGAGCAGATCATGATAGACGTCATCAAAGCCGCCTATCCAAATCACGCAATTGATGCAAGACACAGTGGAAAAATAGCCGGTAAAGAAATTACTTGGCTAATCGACTCTCTAGACGGAAAGAAGAATTTCCAATCTGAAAATCCACATTTTGCCCTAACCGTTGCAGTCATAGAAAATGGTCGCGTTCAGCATTCTGTTATCTACGCTCCCATTACCGATGAACTCTTTACAGCCTCAAGAGGCCGCGGAACATCAGTTAATGGAAAGCGCTTGAGAGTAACAAGCCAAAAAGATCTCAATAAATGCACCCTAGGCACTGACTTTCCATACCCAACAGAAGCTAAAGGCGATATGAGAATGGGAGTTTTCACAGACTTCGTTAATAATTGCCAAGACATTCGGGTATCAGGCACCCCATCTCTAGATATAGCCTACGTAGCAGCAGGAAGATTAGACGGCTACTGGAAGTTCGGCCTAACAGAATGGGAAGTTGCAGCAGCTAGTCTAATGCTACAAGAAGCTGGCGGAATCATAGATGATATGAAAGGCCAACAAAAATTCTTAAGCAATGGCAATGTAATAGCCGCCTCCCCTAAAGTTTTCAAATACATGGCAAAAACTATCCAGCCAAATCTGAAAAGCTAAAGAATCCAATAGTTAACTAAAAAGCTCTGATGATTCAGAGCTTTTTTTTGCCCAGAAAAAAGCACAAAATCACGTCATTGCAAGGAGGCACGAAATCACGTCATTGCGAGGAGGCACGAAATCACGTCATTGCGAGGAGGCACGACGTGGCAATCTTCCTCAGGTTTATACCAAACATCTATAATTGCTCAGCATTTTAAGAGATTGC
>JBLHLI010000092.1:0-8046 GCA_047618765.1 Enterobacterales bacterium
TAATTTAATTAAAGTAACTACATTCTTATCGATATTTCGGTGATAACTAACTTTATCGAACATTTTTTTAACCAGATGAACCCCAAGCCCACCAATTTTTCTCTCCTCTATAGAGGCTTTAACATCTGGAGAAACTTGCTGAAATGGATTAAAGGGAACGCCATCATCACTGATCACTGTGACAATTGACTTATCAAGCATAGATATTTTTACATTGATTTCATGTTGCTTACCGTCACTATATGCATAACTAATTATATTGGTAAGTAAATCATCAAGGCCCATGCAAATTGTTCCTGTAATTATTGACGGAACATTATGGTTATTCGTAAAACTCATAAAAGAGTCAGTAATTCTCTCTATTTCTGATAATTCATTGATAAGCTTTAACTCAATGCTGGCTTGAGTATCAGTATCTTCAGTACCAAAATAATCTATCACTAAAACAGTAATATCATCAGCTTGTCGATTCTCTCCTTCAAATTGATGGACCTGATTAAATATCTCTGCAACAAAATCTTCAGCTTTGCCCGTAGTCCGCTCAGCAAATAATGTCTCAAGTCTTGGATCACCAAAAAACTGTCCATCCTCTGTATCAGCTTCTGTTACGCCATCGGTGAACATTAATAAGGAGTCACCATTATTTAATTGGAAGGTACCTTCTTTATAAGCAAATTCTTCAAGGGCGGCGACTACCGGTCCATCAAGTCTTTTTAAGGCTTTAATCTCACCTGTAGCTGACCTAATAAGTGGTGGATTATGTCCTGCATTGGTTGTTAAAAGAACTCCCGTTTGAGTATTTAAAATACAAACATAGAGGGTAACAAAGAGACAGCCGTCATTATCGATACTGAGTTCATCATTTACATGAGTTACGATACTGGCCGTAGATGAGTCTGTTGTAGCTCGAGATTTAATTAACGTTTTTGCCATCGCCATGAATAAAGCAGCAGGAACGCCCTTCCCGGAAACATCTCCTACACACAAGCAAATATGTTCTTCATCAATACTGAATACATCGTAGAAATCTCCACCGACTTCCCTTGCGGGCTCGAGTCGTGCATGAATATCAAAAATTTCAGAACTTGGAAATAGTTTAGGCACCATGGCCAGTTGAATATCTCTGCCTACATCAAGTTCAGTCTGCATTCTCTTTTTTTGTGTTTCGATAAGTCTGTAGGCATCTTTTAATGCTTCATGGTTTTGCTTTAATGCTAACTGAGTTCTTACCCTGGCTTCTACAATTGCCGGTGAAATTGGTTTATGTAAATAATCAGCCGCACCTAAATCAAGACCTTTAGTTTCACTTTCTTCCTGCCCCATGGCGGTAACAAAAATAATAGGGATATCCTTCGTGTTAGGATCACTTTTTAACTGCGCACAAACTTCATAACCATCCATTTCAGGCATCATTATATCAAGTAAAATCAAATCTGGAGGAGATGCTGAATTAGCGGCCTTAATCGCCTGCAGTCCATTGAGTGCAGCCATCATTTTATAGTTTGGTTTGAGAAGCTCAACCAGAACATTAATATTTAAACGTTCATCATCTACAACCAGTATTTTCATTTTTCCAGTCATTGTTTCAGTCATAATTGATTAACCTTCTGACTTATTATTAACAATATTTTTTTGAATTGCTGACAATATTGATTGTGCTTCTTCAAACTCAAAAGCTGCAACTTGTTTCTTTAATTTTGATAACAGAACATTCTGATTATAGCCTTTTAAAGATGTTATTAAATCATCAGCTTGCTCTTCAGATTCGGCATCCATTTCTTCAAGTGACTTGGCTAGTAAAACCATTAATTCATGAATTTTCTCAACGCTTACTAACTCTTTAACGATTGAACTTTCATCTTGTACACTTTCACCATCTGCTATTATCTTCAGTTGCTCAAATAACGGAACCAATACATTGGTTAGACTTTCTAGGCTTCGCTCAAAAAGCTCCGTTTGGTTATTTTTAATGATCAGCTCCAATTCCCCAGCACGTTCCTGAACTGATTGGGCTCCAATTGTGCCTGCGATACCTTTTAATGTATGGGCCGCTCTTTGAACTTCTTCTAATTTCCCACCTTCAAAATCATTTTTGATACTGAGTAACACTGAGTTATGATCATTGTAAAAATCTATTATTAATTTTTTTAATAACTTTTTATTGCCATTAACATGCTTAAGACCTTCATCAATTGAAATTCCTTTGATTAACTTTAGTTCAGCAGTTTTATCTTCAGTCGAATTTTCTGCTTCATGAGTAACTTTCACTGGAAGCTCTCTTTCACCAGGTTTAATCCATTTAATTAACGTATTGAACAAATCTTTAGGATTAATTGGTTTGGTAATATGAGCATTCATGCCAGAAGCGATAGATTTTTCTCTATCTTCCTGAGTGGCATTGGCAGTCATGGCTAAAATAGGCAAGTCAATATAATCGTCATTTTCACGGAGCAGTCTTGTTGCCGTGTAACCATCCATGATTGGCATTTGTATGTCCATTAATACACAATCGTAATTGTTTAGGTCAAAGTTCTCCGTTGCTTCTTTACCATTATTGGCGATATCGACCACAAAGGATTCTGCCTCTAATAACTCCGTAGCAACCTGCTGATTTATAGCATTATCTTCAACTAACAAAATATGCGCTCCACGAATTTTATCTAACTTTGTACTATCTATTCCCTGACTCTGTCTACTTCCCTTCGCGTTACCAATTATCTCATGACCAAAAGTATTCATTATTGAATCCAACAACAATGAAGGATTTACCGGCTTGTGAAGCTCGTTATCAAGCAGAGAAACACCGTCCATATCGGCATATTCATCATATCCATAGGCTGTCACTAAAATAACTTTGGGTATTACCGCTAGAGCCATGTTTTGCTTGATATGTTTTGTCGCTGTAACGCCGTCCATACCATTTGGCATCACAAAATCCATGAACACCAGATCAAATGGCTGCTCTTCTGTTGTTAGCGCTTCAAATGCATCTTCAGCAGAAGATACAGAAACTACCTGTAAACCAAAATCTTTGAGATACTTTTCTAATATTTCTCTTGCATGAGGATTGTCATCAACAGTGAGAACTTTTAATCCTTCTAAATCTGATGATAAAGTCTTTATTTTAGTTTTAGGATTTAAATTAATGTTCAGTTTAATATCAAAGTAAAACTTACTGCCTATGTCAGGCTCACTCTCAAGCCATATTTTGCCGTCCATCATTTCAACGAGCTGTTTTGATATAGTTAAACCTAAACCCGTACCACCATACTTTCTTGAAGTAGAGGTATCTGCCTGAGAGAATGATTTAAATAATTTACCCATTTGCTGTTCAGTCATTCCTATACCGGTATCTTCAATACAAAACCTAATCGTTACTTTATCAGCTACCTTTTCAACCAGTTTTATTGTTAATATTATTTCACCTTCATCGGTAAATTTAGTCGCATTATTCGATAGGTTTATTAGAATCTGTCCAATTCGAAGCGGATCCCCTAGTAAGTTCACTGGCACATCAGGATCTCTCGAAAACAATAACTCCAGCCCTTTCTCCTGTGTTTTAACCGATGCTACTGTCGCTAAGTTTTCTAACACTTCATCTATAGAAAACTCAATGACTTCCATTTTTAGCTTGCCCGCTTCAATTTTAGAGAAATCTAAAATGTCATTTATTATCCCTAAGAGAGCATTGGCTGATGAGTGGACTTTAGTCAAATAATCTTGTTGTTTTCTGTTCAAATCTGTTCGTAATGCTAAATCTGACAAGCCTATTATTGCATTCATAGGAGTACGAATCTCATGGCTCATATTAGCTAAAAAGTCAGATTTGGCTGCAGTGGCTGATTCAGCCTGTTCACGTGCAAATACGATGACTCTTTCGGCTTCAATGCGATCAGTAATATCTCGAATATTAGCACTGAAAAAGTTTGCTCCATCAATTTCATAAGTACTTAACGCCATTTCAATTGGCAGTGTTTCTCCCTTTGAGTTGATAGCAGACAACTCGACAGTTCCTTTGTTGATTAAGGTGTTTTTCTTCGTTTTTATATATCTAGCAATACCTTGTGAGTGGTCAGCATGATGTGAAGGTGGAATAATGGTAGTAACCGACTGTCCCATTATATCAGCACTTAAATATCCGAATATGGATTCTGCTGCTTTGTTCCACGACATAATGATTGATTCTTCATTAATAACAATAATGGCATCTTGAGAGTTATCGACGATTGCTCTACTTTTCTCTTCTGACACTTTTAAATTTTTGGTTCTTTCTTCAACCTGATCTTCCAACTCTTTCTTAGCACGACTGGCAATACGATTGGTTTTTTCTCCCATAATCAATATGAAAAATGTTCCTCCAATGATAAACAAAAGAGTGATACTGAATACTGAAATTGCAGCAAATTTCATGGTGTTATAAATAGACAGCGCTTCTTCAAGATCCATTTCACTTGTAATGCCCATATCTAGTTGGGTGCTCCATAACCAGGCTCCAACCACTGGCACTCCTCTATAATCACGATAGCCTTGCAGATTACTTTCAACAATTCGCTCAGTATTAGCGACGCGAGATGCGGTCAAATCTGACATTTTTATTGCACTTTCTGCCATGAGTGTTAATGGTAGTTTCTCAGACTGAATAATTTGCTTTGTTTGCAATAAGTTAATTCCGGGATCACGTATTTCTATATTTAACAAACTGGATTGCTCGTTATTAATGAGACCAATATTTCTAAGATCGTCTTCAAATCGACTCTCAGATAATAAAGTGCCATTTTTATCAAAAGCATAGGTCTCTCCACTTTCACCGACACGTGAATAATGAAGGACTTGTGAAAATTTATTAGCTGGATCTAATCGCTTTGTTAAAACGGCAACTACATCATTCGCTTTATTTTTAATTGGAACAGCAAAAAACAGTGAAGAATTATGACTCACATCTGTAATGTCTGAATTAACCGAAGGAATAAAGATAGATTTTCCTTTGAAAACTTCTTCTAGTAATCCAGTCCGTTGAATTGCGATCAAATTTGTTGAACCAATATTATCATCTCTACTAGATGCGATAGTGGTTCCTGCTTTATTAATAATAAAGTAACCTAAACCTAACAATTTACTACTCTGTTTGAGTATTTCACGAACATCTTTTAGTTCCTGAGAACCAACCAATACGGCATTTTCATTATCAACTTCCAATAATTTCTCTGTTTCTATAAGCAAAGCGGAGTTATTGGCTATTTGTTCTAATGAGAACTGCTCTTGTGCAACCCAGTTGTTGAGTCTTTCATCAGTAGTAGTCAGGATTGTGTTCAAGTTACTTTCTAAATTTTTTAATATCTTGGTTTTGATTTTCCCCATTTCTAACCACCCTAGAATGGCTATACTTCCAAGAAAAATACTCAGTGAAAGTAGCAACAAAATTCGAAATTGGCGCGTTCCAGTTTGTATAGCAACTTTGTTACTACCAGCCATTTTTTTGCTTAAATAGACCATTAATAACAGCAGAACTACAATTATCACAGCAGTTACAGCCAAGCTTGTGAGGTACTCGTTTGCAATAGCAGTTATAGCGGAAATATCTTCTTTTTTCGTAGATGACTTCTGCTTATTCGCTAATCTACTGAGCTCTTCTTCAGAAAGCTTAGAATCCAACCATTTTAGATGTAATTGGCTAACTTTTTTATCATCAAGTTGCTGTATAGTTTTTTCTAAAATATCTCTTAAAATTGAAGAATCCTGCCTTGTGGCAATCCTAAGAACAGAAGCCATAGCAGGGTCTACAGCAACCTTGGATATCCTTAATCCTTTAATATTATTTCTACTGAAAATACTATTTAAGATAGCATCACCATCAAGTGCAAAATCAACTCGATGTTCTTGAACCGCTCGCAGACAAGCAAGAGCATCTTCTAAAGGTCTCAACTTCATCTGGGGGTGATTTAAAGCTAAATAATCATGAGTTGATGAGCCTTTAGGTAAACAGACTGTCTTTTCGCCGAGATTATCTAGTGAAAAGATATCTTTGTCTTCATTCCTAATTGCTAGAACAGGAGAAACAATTGAGTAAGGTGAAGTGAACTCTAAATATTCACTCCTTTCAGTTGTCTGAACAATATTGAGCATTACATCTAATTCCCCTGATCGCATCATACCGAGGAATTCATTCCAAGTTGGGCCATTGACATACTGAATTTTAAATCCTGCTTTATTAGCCAGTAAATTCATATATTCAATAGAAAATCCGTCTGCTTTACCGTTTGTTGTAAAGTTAAAGGGTGCCCAATTGCTTTCATTATGTACTTTGATTAATGGATGCTCTTTAATCCAAGCACGTTCTTGGGCAGTCAAATACTGGTTGTCTTGTGACGAGTTAGTCTGGGCTGCATATATTATTAATGAATAGCTAGATACTATCAGGGATAAAAAGAATGCCTTAACAAACATTTTGAACAAGTCAATCATTCGGATTTTCTCTTATATAATTATAATTATTGTTATTTATTATGTTTCTAGACTAGCAGAAAAGCATTAGAACCACTAACTACTAACTACTAATCTTCTCCGAGTCTCTCTGTAGCTTAGACCTAAATACTTCAATAAACCAAAGAAGATAAACATAATTAAACCATTTATAGATATATTCAAGAAAGCACGATGCGGTAACTGTCCACCGCAAACTAGGAACCTCGAGTCCTGCCTTTCTGACTGAAATCAATATAACATTCTCAGGATTCACGATTCCAGAAAACCAGTTTGCCAAGATTCCACCACTTACCACCCTGAATCTGATTTGCTCCGAACCGCCCGGGATCGCCAAACTTCGACTCGAGCTCCCACCTCCGGCACTCACCGTAACCATCAGAAAAAACAGGTATGTAGCGTGGCCATCGCCGCCTGACGGTGAAAAATTCTCGCAGAGGAAAAATGTTCGATATTGTTTCGCTATTGAGTTAACGTGAAAATTCAAAGAGCGATACTCGATAATTTTCTTGGAATTACAGATGCAATTCCAATAACACCTCCCGACTCATACCCTCAAGGGGCACCTAGTAATCGGGGCGTGCCCTGTTGGAATTGGGGGGTGCCGGCATTTTTATCTTGGGTCTATACTGGAAGCGCCTCGAACCGTCTAACGCAAGCTCCGAACCGCTCACCTCTCAGCCTCTGCGGCACTCTCTGGGAAAAGCTGAGCTGACTCATGGCCATTCCCATGCTGATTGCTGGATGATTTCTGATGGGAAGTGATGACGTTTGTATATATTCATACCCAAAGCATTCACTATGACCATGGGGCAAGCTTTCCTTTTATTCTACTTTAATAAAAATTTACTTGTCACTAACGTTGATTAGGCCCAAGTCTATACTTAGAGAAAGCTTCAGCATTAATTTCCAAAAATTTATCACCGAAATAATATTTTTCCAATAAAGTTAAATCCCATGTTCCTAGAAACGCCGCGGTAATAAAAAGAGCTTCTATCGTCGCGAAGCCTGCGGAAGGATCGACACCGTGCTTATCCTTGCGAGGGTAGGCGGTTAAGAAACCTGGAGGGATGCTAACGAATTTTGGTAGAGGTTCGAGAGTGTAATTGAGAATAGTATTTAAGCGGCGCCAAATGCAATCTAGCGCAGCGATTTTTGTAATAGAGTCAGACTTAAGTTCGGCCAAAGAAATGCCGTCAGGATGTAGAAGAATATCGGAGGAGAGTTTTCTGGGTGCATTGGTAGCCCGGAACCTCGTGATTTTAAAATCCTTCCTGTCTCTGAGAGGAAGTATAGTGCACTGTTTACTTGTCTCTGTGTGATCAACAACTATTTCATAGTGGAGGGAGTCTGGCATGCAAAGGCACCTTAATAAGTGGGCAGAAGAGTTCTGCACCTACTCCGGCATGTTGGAGCAAATTACTTGTTAACGCAAGGCTTAGGAGGGGCACTGGGATTATTTTCCGGGTATGTGGTTTGACCTTGTCAAAGCTTATGCTGATTAACTTTCGGTGTTCAGTTGTAGAAATTCCATAAAAACTTCAGCTTAAACACCTCAACTGCAAC
>JBLHLI010000093.1:0-7969 GCA_047618765.1 Enterobacterales bacterium
GCCTATTCGACCAAGGAACAGCGTTACGAGACCTATAACTTTGATGATATGAACGAGGCAAATTTAAATGTTACTACTGAAGGCGGCTGGATTGCCTATTTACAACATTATTTCATTAGTGCCTGGGTTCCAGATCAGCAAAAGGTTAACAAGATATCAACCTTAACGCCTGATGGACTAGGGATCATACGTATCATGTCTCCTAGAGTGACCGTTCAACCGGGTGAAATTCTAGAAACGGGTGGTCAGTTGTATGTCGGTCCAAAAATACAAAAAGATCTGGAGTTGATGGCAGATGGACTTGATTTAACCGTCGACTATGGTTGGCTTTGGTGGATTGGCCTGCCTTTATTTGGGTTGCTAAACTGGTTTAATAGCATTATTGGAAGTTGGGGCCTTGCCATTATCATGGTAACTATTACTGTTAAAACGCTTTTTTATCCTCTTTCTAATGCTCAGTATCGCTCATTTGCAAAGATGCGAACCATTCAACCAAAAATTGTAGCATTAAAAGAGCGTATCGGTGATGATCGCCAAAAAATGTCTCAGGCTATGATGGAGCTCTACAAAAAAGAAAAAGTGAACCCCTTAGGTGGTTGTTTGCCTCTTTTAGTTCAAATGCCAGTATTTATCGCGCTTTATTGGGTGTTACTAGAAACGGTAGAATTAAGACATGCTGAATTTTATTTTTGGATCCACGATTTATCAGCAAAAGATCCCTACTTCATTCTGCCTTTATTAATGGGTGCAAGTATGTTTTTGATGCAAAAGATGCAGCCAACGGCAGCAACGATGGATCCCATGCAGCAGAAAATAATGCAATTTATGCCAGTTATTATGACCGTGTTTTTCTTGTTCTTCCCATCAGGATTAGTTTTATATTGGTTGGTCAATAATCTGTTATCAATAGCCCAACAGCTTTATGTAACTCGAAAAATTGAAAGAGAGTTTGCTGAAAAAACGGCAAAAAACGCTCTAAATAAATCTGTTAACAAAAAGAAAAGTTAAATCAATGTGAATAACATCACATCAGAAGAGATAAATATTATAGAAGATACTGAAACAATAGTCGCTATAGCAACACCGCCAGGAAGAGGTGGTGTTGGAATAGTTAGAGTTTCAGGCCCTGATGTTAAACGCATTGCAAAGACAATACTGGGTGTTATTCCAGAACACCGAAAAGCCGAATATCTTTCTTTTAAAAATGCCCAAGGCGAAACTATCGATCAAGGTCTTGCCATTCGCTTCATTGCACCGAATTCTTTTACTGGTGAGGATGTTCTTGAGCTTCAAGGTCATGGCGGCCCCGTCATTTTAGATATGTTGTTACAAAGAGTATTAGAAATTGCTGGTCGAATAGCTAATCCTGGCGAGTTTTCTGAAAGAGCCTTTATTAATGATAAAATAGACTTAACCCAAGCCGAAGCAATAGCAGACTTAATTGACTCAACTTCCCAGCAAGCTGCTCGCATGGCAATGCAATCACTGCAGGGGGTATTCTCAACTCAAATCACAGAGTTAGTTGAAAGAGTGATCGAATTGCGAATTTTTGTTGAGGCGTCCATCGATTTCCCAGAAGAAGAAATTGATTTTCTATCTGACACCAGGATAAGTAAACAGCTTAGTGCAATTACTGAAACTTTAGAGAGTATTTTTGAAAAGGCTGAGCAAGGCTCAATCATTAGAGAAGGTATGCATGTGGTCATTGTTGGTAGGCCTAATGCTGGAAAATCAAGTTTGCTAAATGCCCTAGCTGGGCGTGAATCGGCCATTGTTACAGATATCCCTGGCACGACAAGAGATCTTTTAAGAGAGCAGATTTTAATAGAAGGTATCCCTGTTCATATCACTGATACCGCAGGTCTTAGGATCAGTGAAGATGTGGTTGAAAAAATTGGTATCGAGAAGGCTCGGCTAGAAATCGAAAAAGCTGATTTGATCCTTCTTGTGCTTGATAGCACCGAACACAAAAAAGCTGAATTAGTTGATTTATGGCCTGACTTTATAGAGATGCCTACAGTTCCAGTAACCGTTGTTAGAAATAAGGCAGATCTATCCGGTGAAAAAATAGGCGAAGAAAAGAGTGATAATAAAAGCACTATCTATCTTAGTGCTAAACAAGATAAAGGTATTAATGTTCTGAGAGAACATTTAAAAGAAGTTGTCGGTTATAAATCAACGGTTGAGAGTGGTTTTATGGCTAGGCGTCGACACCTTGATGCTCTCTCAACGGTACAAGAACACCTTAAAATCGCTAGAGCACAGCTCAATGTTAAAGCCGGAGAGTTACTTGCTGAAGAGTTGCGGCTTTGTCAACAAAGCCTGAGTGAAATCACCGGAGAATTTACCAGTGATGATTTACTTGGTCGAATTTTTTCAAGTTTTTGTATTGGGAAATAGTTGATAACTCAGGCATGTTAAAAAGTCGTTCAATTATTGTGCAATTAGATGTATGATCCCCCTCCTGAAAAAAATGCTCTACAGATACAGTAAATCGAGTTAAAAGGTTGAAAAGAAAATGAGTAATAATGTTAAATATGATGTCATTGTTATCGGCGGCGGTCACGCTGGAACCGAAGCTGCGCTTGCGGCTGCAAGACGCGGCTCCAAAACATTATTACTAACTCATAACATTGAAACACTGGGTCAAATGTCCTGTAATCCTGCTATTGGTGGAATTGGTAAAGGACACTTAACAAAAGAAGTTGATGCGCTCGGCGGAGCAATGGCTCAAGCCATTGATAAAGCTGGTATACAATTTCGGGTGTTAAATGCTTCAAAAGGACCAGCAGTAAGGGCAACTAGAGCCCAGGCCGATAGAAATCTTTACCGTCAAGCAGTTCGTAAAATACTAGAAAATCAACCAAACCTTGATATATTTCAACAAACAGTAATCGACTTAGGTATTGAAGGTGGAAAAGTACGTTCTGTAAAAACTAAAATGGGCCTTACTTTTGATACTGAAACTGTGGTGCTGACGGTGGGTACTTTCTTAGGAGGAATAATTCATATTGGTGAATCTACCCAAGATGGCGGTCGTGCTGGTGACCCTCCTTCCATTGCCCTAGCTCAAACCTTACGTTCCCTACCGTTTAGAGTGGGTCGTCTGAAAACCGGTACGCCTCCCCGTTTAGATGCTAGAAGTCTTGATTTTACTAAGATGCAAGAACAACCAGGCGATGATCCTGTTCCGGCCTTCTCTTTTATGACGAGAACACCGGTTCATCCGACTCAAATTTCTTGCCACATTACCTACACAACAGAACAGACACATCAAATAATTAGAGATTCACTACATCGTAGTCCTATGTACAGTGGAAAAATCGAGGGAATTGGACCACGGTATTGTCCTTCAATAGAAGATAAAGTGGTACGCTTTGCTGATAGAGATTCCCATCAGATTTTTGTTGAGCCTGAAGGCCTTAATGTTAATGAGGTTTACCCAAATGGCATATCAACGAGCCTGCCTTTTGATATACAAGAACAATTTGTTCGCTCAATTATAGGTTTTGAAAATGCACACATAGTGCGACCAGGTTATGCCATTGAGTATGATTACTTCGATCCTAGAGATCTCTCTAGTGCACTAGAGACTAATCATGTTGAGGGTTTGTTTTTTGCTGGACAAATAAATGGAACCACAGGCTATGAAGAGGCGGCTGCCCAGGGATTGATTGCAGGATTAAACGCATCTTTAAAAGTTTCTGGAGAAGCTAGCTGGTGCCCGCGACGCGATGAAGCTTATATTGGTGTGTTAATTGATGATCTTGTTACTCAAGGAACTAAAGAGCCTTATCGAATGTTCACAAGCCGGGCGGAATATCGATTGCTGCTTCGAGAAGATAACGCTGACTTACGCTTAACACCAAAAGGCAGGGAACTAGGCTTGGTCTGTGACAATAGATGGAACAGATTTAGTGAAAAGAAAACTGCCATCGAAAACGAATTAAACAGAATAGCGACGGTGGGTATCCAGCCTAACTCACCTCAGTCAGAGCAACTGGAAACTAAATTAGAAAAACCTCTACTGAGGGAATATAAAATCACCGAACTGTTACGTCGCCCAGAACTTAGCTATAGAGACTTGACTTCTTTAGAGGGTTTGCAACAAGGCGTTGAAGATATTGAGGTAGCTGACCAAGTTGAAGTGCAGATTAAATATGCTGGTTATATTGCACGCCAAGAGGATGAAATAGCCAAACATCTTCGCTATGAAAAGATGCAACTTCCTACTGATTTGGATTTTTCAGTGATTAAAGGATTGTCAGCTGAGGTGATTTTAAAACTCAATGACACAAAGCCGAAAACTCTCGGCCAAGCAGGAAGAATTTCAGGCGTTACACCGGCTGCGGTTTCCTTGTTAATTGTCTATATGAAAAAGAAACGCAAGCTGATAAAACAAAAGGCAAATAATGACCGACAATCTGCCTAAAGAATGTGCGTTAATTTTATCTAAAGGAATTGCTGAGCTCAAATTATCAGTCACCGAAGAACAGCAACTATTGTTATTGCAATACATTGCCTTGCTTTTAAAGTGGAATAAAGCCTTTAATTTGACAGCGGTACGAGAGCCAAAAGCAATGATAACCAGACATATATTAGATAGTCTGGCAGTAAGTACTTACTTACAGGGAGATAAGATCATTGATGTTGGAACCGGGGCCGGGATCCCTGGGATCCCTCTAGCTATCATTTTTCCAAATCGGCATTTTACCTTAATGGATAGTAATGGTAAAAAGGTACGCTTTATGGAACAAGCTAAACAAAGTTTAGCTATTGGCAACTTTTCACCGATACAACACCGTGTTGAATCCTTTAAACCTGTTGAAGAATTTGATAGTGTCATCTCCCGGGCTTTTACTTCCCTAGAGCAAATGGTTGATTTGACTCAGCATCTCGTCAATGAAAGCGGAGTAATGCAGGCTATGAAAGGCCAAGCAGAAGAATATACCAAGCTCACTGAACCTTGGGAAGTAACAGATTCAATATCATTAAAAGTACCAGGACTGGACGAACAACGGCATCTTATAAATATTAAAAGAAAATTAATATTAAAAGAAAGTTAAATTATAAAGAAAAGCATAAGAAAAGAGGTTTAAGTGGCAAGAGTTATTGCAATAGCAAATCAAAAGGGTGGAGTCGGTAAAACCACAACAGCAATTAATATCTGTGCATCTCTTGGTGCATCTGGACAGAATGTCTTATTAATCGATATGGACCCTCAAGGAAATGCAACGATGGGAGCCGGCGTTGACAAACACGATCTGGAAGAATCCGTTTATGATGTACTTCTCGATGGAAAATCAATTAAAGAAATGGCCATTAATGCAGAACAAGCTGGATTTTATGTAATCCCTGCAAACGGTGAATTAACAGCGGCAGAAATTCATTTACTTGATTATGATGACCGTGAGTATCGATTAACGAATGCTATAGAAAAAATTAAAGATGATTATGACTTTATCTTTATCGACTGCCCGCCTTCTTTGAATATGCTTTCATTAAACAGTCTTACGGCTGCTGATTCAGTTTTGATCCCCATGCAGTGCGAATATTATGCTCTGGAAGGACTAACAGCCTTGATGGGTACCATTCAACAAATTCAAGACTCAGTCAATCCTGATCTACAGGTTGAAGGTTTGTTGAGAACAATGTTCGACGGCAGAAATCGTCTTGCAATTGATGTATCAATGGAACTTGAGAGTCATTTTGGCGACCAGGTGTTTAAGACGCTCATTCCAAGAAATGTAAGGCTTGCTGAAGCACCAAGCTATGGATTGCCAGTAATGTATCACGATATAAACTCCAGTGGAGCTCAAGCCTATTTGGAGCTAGCGGTTGAGCTAATTGATAAAGAAGATGCAAGAAAATCATCATCAGCTGAAACAAAGAACGAAAAACAGGAAATTTAACTTATGGCAAAGCGTAAAACAGGTTTAAAAAGAGGTTTAGATGCTCTTTTAGGTGCTAAAACTCAAGCAAACCAAGCTGCTAAAAGAGCGGTTGATGGTCAATCTGCAACCCAGGGAGCGGTTACTGGCGAGCCTAAAGATGGTGATCTGAGAAATATCCCCGTTGAATTTTTAAAGCCGGGTAAATATCAACCACGAAGAGATATCGGCGATGAAGGACTGGAAGAGCTTGCCAGCTCAATAAAAGCCCAAGGTGTCATTCAGCCGATTGTCATTCGCCCTATTGGTAAGGACAGTTATGAAATAATTGCAGGTGAGCGAAGGTGGCGTGCAACACAGAAGGCTGGATTAGCTGAAATACCGGCAATTATAAAAGATGTGCCTGATGAAGCCGCCATCGCCATGTCGTTAATTGAAAATATTCAACGGGAAAATCTTAATGCCATTGATGAGGCGTTAGCGCTGCAAAGACTCATGCAAGAGTTTGAACTAACACAACAGGAAGTTGCTGATGCGGTCGGTAAATCAAGAACCACAGTAACAAACTTAATACGCTTGCTCGGTTTAAATGAAGATACAAGAACGTTATTAGAGCGAGGCGACATTGAAATGGGCCATGCTCGAGCATTATTGTCATTAGATGGTGATGAGCAAACTCAAGCAGGACGTCTGGTAGCGGAGAAAGGTTATAGTGTAAGAGAAACCGAAGCTCTAGTAAGAAAGCTATTAAATCCCTTGCCAGTAAAAGAAAAGCTAACAAAAAGCCGAGATGTAGAACGCTTAGAGATGACTCTTTCAGAGCATATTGGCTCAGCAGTAAAAATCGAATATAACAAAAAAGGTAAGGGAAAGCTCGTTATAGCCTATTCTAGCCTAGATGAGTTAGATGGAATTTTAAATAAAATGGGTAGTACAACAGAACATTAATAACGATAAAACTTAGACAAGAGCTTAAAAATCGTACGCTTTAGGCGAGATTTGGGTTGATCAAAAGGCCTTAAATCACTATACTTCGCGCGACTAAGAAAACCTAGTTACAAAAGCCTGCCTTTTGTAACAAAAAAGTGATGTAAAAAAGGCGATTAAGTGACAGTTAAAATGACCCAAAAAGGTCGCAGTGTTGCTAACCGAATACTTGTAATACAGGCTTTGATAACTATAGTTAGTGCTCTGGGTTTTTTGTTAATAGATAGTAAAGCAGCTTATTCAGCTCTTATTGGTGGAATAATCTGTTTGGTGCCAAATCTGGTATTTGTCACCTACGCCTACCGTTTTGGTGGCGCGAGGGCTGCGAAAAAAATCGCAAGTTCTTTTTATCGAGGTGAGGCCTTAAAGGTTTTGTTAACAGCGTTATTATTTGCTGTGACATTTATCACAACACCCATTTCGATAGGACCACTTATGACAACGTATGTATGTTGTCTAACGGTCTTTTGGTTTGCTCCTTTGTTTAAGAATAAAGGATAAATCAAAAACGAATGATAGTATTAATGACTAGAAAGCGAATTAACTGACATTGATTAATTGAAAATTGATTAATTATTTAAAAGATAACCCGATAGAAAGGTTTAATTGAACATGAGCGAAACTGGACAGGCTTTAACCAGCGCTGAATACATCAAACATCATCTACAAAACCTTCAGGTTTGTAGTACTGATGACGGTATCGTATGGAATCAATGTCAAGGCAACTTCATGACATTGAATGTTGATACTCTTGCTGTTTCAATAATTTTAGGCAGCCTTTTTATCTGGTTGTTTAGAAAAGTTGCAAAAAATGCAACTACAGGCGTACCAGGAAAGCTACAATGCTTTGTTGAGATGATCATCCAGTTTGTTGATGACAACGTCAAAGATACCTTCCACGGGAAAAACAAATTAATTGCACCTCTTGGTTTAACCATCTTTGTATGGGTATTTTTAATGAACCTAATGGATTTAATCCCTGTTGATTTATTGCCTGAATTAGCAAAACTGGTAGGACTACCTTATTTAAAAGTTGTTCCAACAACTGACATGAATGCAACTTTTGGTATGTCAATTTCAGTGTTTGTACT
>JBLHLI010000094.1:0-7893 GCA_047618765.1 Enterobacterales bacterium
GATACTTTGTCATTGGACTCAAATCGAATACACCCACACTGTTTCTCACCGCAAAATATTCTAACTCTACGTCGGTGTAGGCGTCTGGTGTGGTATAGCCTTGCCAATCATCCCATTGATTAATTTCACAAGCTGCTTCCACTCTAGAATGAAAGGGAGTTTTTAGCATCATTGCTTCTTCTCTATGTTGACTCATGCGCCCTTACCTCTTTTAATTATTTCATTGGCGGCATTTCGACCTGCTAAGCCCATTACTCCACCACCGGGATGACAACCTGCGCCACATAAAAATAAACCATTAACATCTGTAGCATATTGCGTGGCTCCAATGAATGGTCTCATCATCATTACCTGATCAAGACTAAGTTCGCCCTGATGCCAATGACCACCTTTCATATTGAACTTCTCTTCCAGATCAACAGGGGTTAATAATTCACTGTCAATAATCAAATCCGAGATTCCAGGGGCATACTGAGCAATACAATCGATCACCAGTTGTTTAAATGTCTGTTTATTAACATCACACCAGCCCTCTTTTAAATCATAGGGTGCAAATTGTACAATGGCAGATAGAACATGTTGACCATTAGGGGCAAGTGACTTGTCATGAACCGTAGGAATACTAATATCCAAAGCTGGTGCTTCTGAATATTCACCGTATTTAGCGTGATTAAATGCTTTCTCGATATAGTTCATGGTGGGCGATATTAATAATCGATTACCGATATCAACATCGGATACACCAGTAAATTTAGGCAAACCCTTTAAGGCTAAATGTAATTTGGCTGCAGTCCCTTTCATGCGTATATTATGCACATTACGAGCAACACCGGTTTCAACATTACGTAGGCCGACTAATTCATTAAAGGTGGTCTTAGGATCAGCATTTGAAACGACTATTCCTGCATTAATTGACTCGCCGTTATCAAGTACCACTCCAGTAACTTTATCAACATCAACTGTTATATTTTTTACTTTGGCATTACTGCGTATTTCAACTCCAGCAGCCTTAGCGGCCTTTGAAAGAGCCTCTCCAACAGCTCCCATACCACCTTTGACAACAGCAGGTCCAGTGAAACCAAATACATCAGATAGGTGACGATAAAGATAACCAAAAACAGTATTGGGTGAGCGAGGTCCCATATGAGATCCCATTACGCCATCAAGTGATAACGCTGCTTTGAGTAATTCGTTATCAAAGTTTTCTTCCATGATATCGTACATGTTCATAAGAGCGATGCGCATTAAATCTCGCATATCATCTTTACCCAGTAACTTCATATCGATACCAAGTTTAAGTAATGTGAGCCTATCCGTTAAGTTAGCTTCTACAAGTTTTGGAGGACGTCTTTTAAAGGCGCCTGATAACAGCTTTGAAAACTTAGTGGTTTGCTTATAGAAGTCTTTGTAAGCTAATTTATCTTCATCTGAGAGGCTCTCACCTTCAATAGTATTGCCCTTAATGGTTATATTATTGCCCTCTATATCAAGTGCAATAGTGGACAGATTTTTGGCAGCAAAGGTTAAACCATGTTTTTCTAACGCCATATCTTTACTGACATCAGGAGATAACTGCATTAACCACTGGGCACAGGATGATACTGAAAAACCTTCGCTAAATTCATTGGTTGCAGCACCTCCACCTAATTTTTCATTGGCTTCAAGTACTAATACTTTACGACCGGTTTTTGCCAGATAAGTAGAGCAGATTAAACCATTATGGCCACCACCAACGATTACTACATCATAATTTGTATCAGTCATCAGCATAACTCCCCGGTACTGTACTTTTTAACTTTAAATCCATAAGGATCTCTCTTGCGGCATTAGCACCAGGGGCGGACATTACACCTCCACCAGGGTGGGTTCCAGCACCACACATATACATACCTTTAACAGGACCACGATATTGAGCATAGCCAGGAAATGGTCGATTAAACATGAGCTGATCAAAGGTTAACTCGCCTTGGAAAATATTACCTTCAGTCAATCCAACTTGTCTTTCAATGTCTTGAGGACTTCGCACTTCACAGTGCAATATCAGATCTTTAAAGTCAGGACTATATTCACCTATTTGGTCTAGAACTGACTTTTTAAAACCCTCACGATCTTCATCGGTCCAGTCACGGCCTTTAATTTTGGGTGGTGCATATTGAACAAACACCGTCATCATATGTTTACCTGGTGGCGCCATGGTGGGATCGGTTAAGGTTGGGATCAACATATCCATATAGGGATCTTTTGACCAAGTTCCATCTTTCCAATCGTCATAGGCTCTTTCCATTCTTTCTAAGGAATCGGTAAAGTGCATATCGCCACACATAAGTGGACTATTTTTTGGAAGTGCAGTGAAAGTGGGTAAACCATCAAGTGCTATATTTAGTTTTCCTGATGAACCACGGATCTTGAAATTCTTAGCTTTACTAACTAACTCTTTTGGTAAATCAGCTTCATCCATAACATCTAAGAATGTTCGTTTCGGATCAAGATTTGATACCACGATATCAGCGTAATATTCTGTACCATCTTTTAAGGCAACACCTTTAGTGACACCATTTTTAACAATTATTTGATCAACATCCGCATCACAGACTATTTCACCACCAAAAGACAGAAATGCTTTTGATAATGCTGCTGAAACAGACCCCATACCACCACGGGCAAATCCCCATGCACCCACTGTTCCATCCACATCACCCATATAATGATGCAAAAGAACATAGGCTGTACCAGGAGAATAAACGCCTAATGCTGTGCCAATGGTGCCGGTTCCACCGAGGTTGGCTTTAATAACATCTGTTTCGAAATATTCCTCAAGAAAATCAGCAACACTTTGAGTCCAAAACTTTAATGTTTCAGCTAAGCCCTCTTCACCCATTTCCAGAAATGATTTAGCTAATACTGACATTTCTCGGAGGTCTCTATATTTAAGCGATGATGGGTCAGGAGGTGTGCGCATTAAAAATGGACGAATCAAACGTGTTTGTTTCATCACATCGGCTGCATAACGCTCGTAAGCATTAGCGTCTCGTACTGAGTGGCGAGCATATTCACGATAATGGCGACCATGATCAGCATAACTACCAAGGTAATCACCATTTTGCATGAACGTTACACCACCACCATAGGGAACGACCTGTAAACCATGTCTTGGTAATTCTAGGTCACGGGTAATTTCAGGTCGTAACAAACTACAAACATAGGAGCAATTAGAGTATTTCCAATCGGGATATAGTTCACGACTTACAGTAGCACCACCGATATAAGCATTACGCTCGAGAACTAGGACTTTTAATCCTGATTTGGCAAGATAAGCGCCATTAGTCAGTCCATTATGACCTGCACCAATGACAATGGCATCGTATTTTTTCACTACAATATTCTCCAGTTGATCCCAATATATTACCTATATATTGAGGTAACACATATATTTCGTACATCAATAACAGTTGTATAGATTATTGGTACAATGATATTTTCATTATTATAACTTGTTAAATTTGCCTGTCAGGATGCCATGATTTAAATGATTTGTCCATATCAACTTGAATGAACGTTTATTCATTCGTTTGCTATTTTAAAGAAACTATATTATCGTTATCATGTAATAAAAAACATATAAGTAATTACTGTATGGATAACTATTTAATTCAAATTTGAAAAAATATAATCTAATTGGCAAAGCGTTAAATCATAACGACATGCTAATTATTATAGACTGGGAATACGTTAAAGCTAATGTCTGAATCTAAAGCACAAAAAAAGACAGATAAAAACAGTAAACAAAGAGTCATGTCTAAAGAGGACAGACGTTCACAATTGATTAAAGCTACCATTAAATGTATTGCGAAGAATGGCTTATCCGGTACAACTATGGCCCATGTGACTAAGGAAGCAGGATTAAGTCTTGGAATTGTTAATCTGCATTTTAAAAGTAAAGAAAAATTACTCATTGAAACATTACGTCATGTCACCGATGAATATAATCTTGGACAAAAAAAAATATTTGATAGTAATCTAAATAGTTCTGAGAAAATGAAAGCCTTGGTTGATTTTAATTTTAATGCAAAAATCACACATAAAAATAAACTAGCGGTCTGGTTTTCTTTCTTTGGTGAATCTAAGGCAAGACCTACCTACAAGCAAATCTGTAACCATTCAGATGTTGATACAGAAGGTGCTATGATTAAATTATTTGAACAGGTGATTAATGAAGAAGCCTATCAGGATTTAGATGTTGAGTTAATTGCAACAGGTTACACAGCACTTGCTGATGGTCTATGGCTTGATCTGCTGTTAGTCACAAAAGATATCACTAGAGAAAAAGCCCATAAGATCACCACTAACTATTTATCCAGTTTTTTCCCTCGACATTTTAAATAAATATTTGTACATCGAGCTTTCTATCTATTTTGAATAAGTTGTCTGATTTTAATTAAATCTTTCTCTGTATCAACACCTTCAGCAGGCACAACAACTGCTTCTGCAATTTGTATAGTTTCACCCTGCCAAAGTACGCGTAATTGCTCTAATGATTCCATCATCTCAAGTTCACAAGGTGCCCATTGGCTAAAACGTTTTAAAAACTCAACCCTATAGCCGTAAATACCGATATGTCTTTGGTAAGGGTATTCGGTATCAGATGATTGCTCTCGTTGAAAAGGAATCAATGCTCGTGAAAAGTAAATAGCCTCACCTTTTATATTGCTTATAACTTTTACAACATTAGGATCATTTAACATAGCTATATCATCAATTAAAGTTGATAAGGTCGACATCGCAGCTTGAGTGTTACTAATCAATAGTTCAGATACCTGATTAACGACCTCTGGGGGTATCAGAGGCTCATCGCCCTGAACATTAACCACTATATCGTCATCGCTTAAATTTAACTGTTCAGCAACTTCTGCAAGCCTGTCGGTACCTGATTGATGATTGCTTGAAGTCATGCAAATTTCACAGCCAAATTTTGTCATTTCATCAAATATGCGTTGATCATCTGTTGCAATGATTACCCTATCCATCGATGATTTTTGGGCTTGTTCATAAACTCGTAACAACATCGGTTTACCACAAATGTCGAGTAATGGCTTACCGGGTAAACGCGTCGAAGCAAATCGCGCAGGAATTATTGCAAGTCGTTGCATATTAATGTCTCTTATACTTTTCGGGGTGATTACTATTTAAACGCTGAACACAGTATTCAACGATTGAAGGTGTAATATTGGCTTCAACTTTTAAATACCACATTGAATCGGTGGCAAACTGACTACATTTTACCGCATCTTTTTCAGTCATGATAATGATAGAACTCATAGTCTTAAAATCAGACTCAATAAATTTATGATGATCGACGAATTGATGTTCTCGACACTGTAATCCAAGTGCTTTAAGTTGATTGAAAAATCGACTCGGATTACCAATTCCAGCAACAGCATCGACGGTTAAATTTTCATCGTTGTTATTGTTAGTATTATTGTTAGTATTATTGTTAGTATTATTAGTTGAACAATAATCATTAAACTGTTCAAGGCTGAGTACTTTATTATCTTTCACAGAGACAAATTGACGACTCAAAAGTGTCATAGAGAAAACAGCACTCTGTTCAGTGTGCTCAATTTGACTAGTTAGCTCAGCAGTAATATCACCGGTTACAAGCACAGCGTCGACATCTTTTAAACGCCTACTAGGTTCTCTTAGTGGACCAAATGGCATTAATAACCCGTTGCCTAACTTTCTATTGCCATCGATGACAACTATCTCAAGGTCCCGTTGTAAGGCGTAATGTTGCAAACCATCATCACAAAGAATGACGTCACAAGCACAGTGCTCAACAAGATACCTTGCTCCCCTAGCCCTAACAGGATCAACAACTACAGAGACACCAACTCTTTGTTTAATCATTAACGGTTCATCGCCAACATCTACAGTTGATGAGGTTAGTTCTACTTCGAGGGGATACTGCTTAGCATGGCCACCATAACCACGACTGAGCACCCCTACTTTGAATCCTGCAGTTGTTAAATTCTCAGCCAAATGAATAACAAGAGGCGATTTTCCCGTTCCACCAACAGTAATATTACCAACGATAATCACTGGCACATCAATCTTGGTGCTTTTAAATATGCCTAGAACATAAAGATATTTTCGAAGACTAACTAACAGATTTAAAATAAAGTGCAGTGGCCATAATAAATATGACAATGGATTAAAAGGCTTATACCAAAAGTTGATTAACCACTGCATGGAGGATTAGTCCTTGAATTGCATTTGGTGTAATGCTGCATAATTTCCAGCTTGCTTTAGTAGTTCTGAGTGGGTGCCCTTTTCAACAATTTGCCCCTGATCCATAACTAAAATTTGATCGGCATTTTCAATGGTTGATAATCTATGGGCAACAACTACCGTAGTTCTATTTTGCATAACGGTATTCATGGCTTCTTGAATATACTTTTCAGATTCAGTATCGAGAGCTGAAGTTGCTTCATCAAGAATTAAAATCGGAGCATCTTTTAAAATGGCTCGTGCAATGGCAAGCCGTTGACGCTGACCGCCTGATAATAGCATGCCCTTTTCGCCTACCATGGTATTTAGACCTTCTGGAAGCTCATTGATAAACTCCCAAGCATGGGCTTTCTTCGCCGCGTCTATGATAGCCTCTTCAGTAGTTTTACCGAGTTTTCCATAGGCTATATTGTGCGCTATGGTTTCATTAAACAGGGTCACATGCTGAGAAACATAAGCTATTTGCTCACGGTAATCGGCTAACACATAATCTTCTATGTCGACGTCATCGAGCGTAATTTTTCCTGAATCAATATTATAAAATCGCAACAAGATACTAGCTAATGTTGACTTGCCACTACCTGAACGACCGACAAGGGCGATGGTTTTTCCTGCAGGAATTTTAAGGTTAATGTTATTTAAGGCAGGACGATTGCCAGAGTCATATTGAAAATTAACATCAGTGAAACGAATATCGCCAATGGCTTTGTCCAGTTTAACTACACCTTCATCTTTTTCAGGGCTCTGATCAATAATGTCAAAAACACTCTCTGCTGCTGCTATACCCCGTTGCAATATCGCATTAACGCTTGATAATGACTTAAGGGGTTTTAGAATCAACATCATCATAGAAAGCATCATCACAAAACTACCAGGAGTGAGTGAGCCATTAACCACTCTTGATGTGGCAAAATATAGAACTAGGGCTAATCCAATGCCTGCCAGAAACTGAATGACCGGGATACTCAGGGCTTTGGTGATTTCCATCTTCATTGTTTGACGACGGTTTCGATTATTTACTCGAGCGAACTTCTCACCTTCATGTTGTTGCCCACCATAAATTTTTATTGCTTGATAAGACTCAACAGACTCTTGTGTTACTTGAGTGATATCACCCATGGCCACTTGAATTCGTTTACTCAATTCTCGAAAGCGGCGTGAGGTGAGGCTTACTAAAAAGGCAATTAAAGGTGCAGCAACTAGAAACAGTAAGGCTAATTCCCAATCAGTCACCAGCATAGTCCAAATGGCGAAGATGATAATAGCTAGATTTCTCACTAAGACTGTTACAGCCTCGGTGGTAGAACGATTTAGTTGTTCAGTATTAAAGGTCAGCATTGAAATAAGCTCACCACTTTTATTACTATCAAAAAATCGAGCAGGAAGACTTATATATTGATTAAAGAGTATGCCACGCATAACCATAATCATATTATTACCAATCCAAGACATACAGTAAGCCGCGACAAATCCGGCTGTACCTCTTAAGATTAATGCTATGAGAACGAAATAAGGAGCTATTGATAAAAACTCAACATCTTTCTTATATAAACCTTCATCTAAAAGAGGTTCTAGAGCTCTAACAAATTGAACATCAACAAAGCCGTA
>JBLHLI010000095.1:0-7859 GCA_047618765.1 Enterobacterales bacterium
GATAGTGTTATCCATCTCTTCCTATGTTGTTGATTCGCACTATTACCTATCGCCTGTGCTATAAAATAATCTGCAACGGCACTGCCTACAAGTAATGGAATAAATGCATAATTCCAGGCACCATAAAAAACTAGACTAGCAACGATCACTAAATAAACTTTTGGCTTTTGTTTAACGAATACTAGTCCATAGAAAATCATAAAGACTAAGAAGAACCAGAAGAAAATGGGGGTATTAAATATCATTGAACCGCACCTTGCGCTATAAGGTAATTTCTAACTTCTGAATCGCTCGCCATATTAAGTGGTGAGCGAATTTTTGAGCCATCGAGTACACCGGTGTTGACTGCAAGGTTTACGTCGGCACCATTCTCAACTAAGAATTTGCTCATCTTTAAATATCCGCGACGTGTTGCATTAATTAGCGGCGTTTCGTCTCTTGGCACAATGCCATTCACATCTGCTCCATGGTGAATGAGTATTTCCGCTATTTCGATATTATTAATCATGGCTGCGGTGATCAACGGATTTGCATCGCCGCGAGATGATTGGTTAACGTCGGCGCCTAAGCCAAGCAACGCCTCAACCATTGTTTTATTTTTGCGTTTAACGGCGATGATCAATGCCGTTCCATCTCCGATAGCTGGAGTGTCTATATCAACGCCTTCACTTTGCAATCTTTTGATGGTATCTATGTCCTCACGTAATACGGCTTCAATTAATCGTTTCCCATCTCTAGATGGAAGCAGCGAATAATGTTTAGCATCTGATTTTGCTTCTACTAAACTAACTTTTGGAGAAAATTGTTGAGTGGCTCCAAACGTTGCAATTGATAAACTTAAACAAACTCCGATTATCGCTAACAGGCTCGGTTGGACAATCTTCTTATTTTTTAGTACTTGCTCGATACGATGTGAAAGTTCTTTCTTTTGACTAAATAAGCCCATAGCTAGAACACTCCTATTTTGAGTTACCATGATTCGGGCACAATCTACTAGAGACTGGGCGTATTGTTTGTTGCTTAATTGTTTTGCTGCGCGAAGATCACAAGCCAATTCACGATCTACATGAATCTTCTTATTGAGAATTCTTATGATCGGACTCCACCAAAAGACGACTGCAATAAATTCTTGTATGAGGGCAAACCAAGTATCTTTTCGTTGTATATGTGCTTGCTCATGTAAAACGATTGGTACTAATTGTTCGAGAGAAAACTTTTCGATGAAACTTACTGGTATCATAATCTTAGGTGACAGCACTCCAATAACAGAGGGTGTCGATAGTTGATCTGACTCGCTTAATGATAATTGATATTGTTTTGCAAGGGGTTCTAGTGTCTCAGATTCTCTAGAAGAATTTGAGACTTTCTTTGTTCGAAGATGAGCTTTAAACAAGTTGAATGCTCGCCATAAACTACCCGCTATCCAAACCATTAAAAACAGTTTAAGTAATCCAGATATTTTAAAGACAAATTCAGCAGGCGCATGCCATTGATTTTGCTTAGCATCTATTGTTAAAGCTTGTTTGTCTGACTTAATAGCCGTGTTAGCTTGGACAGGAGGTTGAGAAATATTTACTGGCGTTGCAGTAATAATCATTTCCGTTGGCTCACTAATTAATGTCACTGGTATGACCGTAGCCATCATAAATCCTGTTATCCATAACCAGCTTCTCATTTCGGGTGAAACGTTAAAAACCAAGAAGGTAACAGTTAGTATTATGACTAAAATGCTTCCAATCAAAAGATGGTGGAAAGCTAAGGTGGCAAATAGCGTGAATTCTACAATCATTATTCTAATTCCGTAGGCTTGATTTTTAGTAATTAATCTTTTATCTGATCGATTTTATTTTGTAGCTCTTCCAAATCTTTGAGCTCGATATCAGTCTCTTGTAATAAGTGCTGAGCAAGTACTTCGGGAGAGCCCCCAAAAAACTTATTAAGCATTGTCGTTAGAGCACCTTGCCTTGCATCTTTTTGGGTAATGTTAGGTGTGTAGATGAAAGCTTTGCCTTGTTTATGAAAATTGGCGTAACCTTTATCAGACAAAATTTTGCACATAGTTTGCACCGTTGTATAAGCGGTTGCTTTTTCCTTGGACAATATTTCAGCTATTTCTCTAACAGAAGCTTCCTTTTTATCCCATAGGATTTCCATGATGCTCTGTTCACTGTCGGTTAGTTGAGATGATTTTTTACGTGCCATTTCGCTTCCTACTAATTAATTAGTTTTAAGCAGTATAGGCTAGCTAATTGAACTTATCAACTAATTAATTAGTTTTTGTGAAAAGCTAGATTAAGTAGTTGATAATTAATACTAAAATAGTAGGGATATTTATACTGACAATTTTACCGCCGTTCCAGAGACTGTAATTCCGCCTGTTTTAGGTATTGTAACTTTTAATAAACTGGGTCTCCCCATCACTTCACCTTGGCGGATTTTGAGAGTCGTTGGAGCAGGAACTAATTTGGCATCTCTAAGATAACCTCCTAGTGCCACTGCTGCTGCACCTGTGGCAGGATCATCGAATGCCCAATTCAATGCCTGCTCAATATCAAATATAGACATTACTCATTAGCTTTGTAGAATGTCTTGCCTTACATTATGTAATGTTTTCTTGACATATGAATATGTAAGGTATATATTACATATAGTCAGCTTTTGGTTACAGGTTAAAAGTATAATACAGTAACTTTAAATGCTTAAATTTATTTTAAATGAGGAGGTTAATATGAATACAACAATTCATACGGAGAGCTGGTTCACAAAACGCTTTATGTTTTCGATGGTTATATTTTTACTATTACTAGCAGTTCAAACTTTTACTATAGAGCTTGTTGAGTTGTCTAGATGGCAGCTAATTATTGTGACTCTGATGCCAATGGTCGCTTTAATATGGGCATTTTTTATATATAAAGCTCGGTATCATTCATTGGATGAATATATGCAGCGCCTAACAGGAGAAGCATTTTTATGGGTTATTGGCATTGTTTGCTTTGTTACATCCGGCTATGGATTGTTGGCCATGAAAATGCCAATGCCTGAAGTAAGCTTTGCCTATATACTTCCTGCCGTTTTTGGAGGACAGGGGCTTATTCTTCATCTTTTGTTAATGGGGAATAATAGTGAAGAATAGAATTAAAGTATTACGCGCAGAAAAAGACTGGTCACAAGAAGAGCTAGGCAATCGTCTTGGGGTATCTCGACAAGCGATTAATGCAATAGAGCGTTGTAAACATGATCCATCTCTACAACTTGCATTCTCAATAGCTGAAATATTCGAACAGACGATTGAAGAAGTTTTTCAACCAGAAAGTCCCTTAGTAAAGCAACCTGACTGAAATGAGAGAATTATCAAACCACTACAGCGTTTATTAAATAAACGCTCGTGTGGGACTGATAACATCTTGATGCTTAAAACTATTTTTTACATTAGCTCTTCAAGCCATGAACAAAGGTATGAGTTGATATGAACCGCTTATACTTTTCCACATATTGCATTAAAGGTTTTAGATTGAGATGCAGTCAGTTCATACTCTTCTGGTTTTGCTGAAAGTGTCTCAATAAGCTTTGATTCTGTAGCAGACAGCGCATCTATTTTTCGTATAGCGCGTGCAAGTACTTTTAATTGAAAGTTAGTCATTTATTTTCCTTCTATATTTGATATAAATTCATTTAGTCCCTCAATAGAGGTCACTAGTTGGCCAATGTATTGAAATTATATCAAGATTTAATCTTTTTATGTTAACTTTCCTGCGGGAGTTGCAATATTTCGCAATACACAGACAGTTTTAACACCTATAACGGTCATTATAGCTTCAATTAAAGCATTTGGGTGTTCTATAGTATTTTGAAAGGTCACCGGAAATGAGCCATATTCAATATTATCAGAAATTATTGCGATTATTCTTATTCAAAGTATATGGTCTGTACTTATTCTTGAGTATTAACGAAAAAGAGCTGAGAAAAACAATGATTCCAGAGGCTAAGTTCTTAATTACAAAGGAAATACTAAAAAGTATTGTCGGCTTAACTGCTGCGAAAGACGTGGACGATTTTCATTTTAAATTCATCTCTACTCTAAGTCTATGGTTAAAACCTGAAAGTCTCGCTGTATATTGAATAAATGAGTTGTTTTAACTTGCCTGATAACCATGCATAACCTCTGGTAATGCTTTTACTAGCTCATCAAAATGCTTATCCATCCATTTGTAGATTTGTAAGTGTCATTGTAGGTTTCTGCCACTATAATATCAATTAGGGTATGGCCGGAATTGCCATCTTTTTTAGGGTCGAGTGCCATCTCAATATAATGCTAAAAGAGAAATTAATAAGCCTAATGTGGATGATTACTGGATACTCATATAATATAATTACTATTGATAGAATAATGAGTGCATGTAAGAGGTTTAACTTAATGAAGTCAATCAGAGACATACCCCACAGAAAGTTCCTGCTAATTTTAGCGACCATCTTCCTGATCGAATTTATCTTCTTAGCAATAAGTCCATATGATCGAGCTGATTGGGCCCTTGAAAATGTACTGGTTGTTGCCTTTGTTGTATTACTGGGCTACTCATATAAAAGCTTTCCACTATCGAGAGTTTCATATTCCCTGATATTTTTGTTTCTGATTATCCATGAAATTGGCTCACACTATACCTATGCTAAGGTTCCCTATGACCAATGGTTCATCTCTCTGACGGGAACAAGTCTCAATGAAATACTCGGTTGGGAACGAAATAATTTCGATAGAGTGGTACATTTTTTATATGGCCTATTACTGGCCTATCCAATTCGTGAGTTTTATTTCAGAGTCGCTAATGCCGATGGGTTTTGGGGTTACTTCCTGCCACTCGATCTGACTATGTCTACCTCTGCTTTATTCGAGTTGTTCGAATGGATAGCAGCGGAGATATTTGGCGGTGATTTAGGGGCGGCTTATTTAGGAACACAGGGTGATATCTGGGATGCCCATAAGGATATGGGGCTTGCGACTATTGGTGCCTTAATTGCCATGTTAATTACTTTAATGATCAACATTTATTTGCAAAAGGACTTTGCTAAGAAATGGTCACAAAGTCTTGAAGTTAAACATCCAGAGCCGATGGGTGAAGATGAACTGGTTCGTATGTTGGAAGAGAATAACAATGCTAAGTAAATGAAGGGTAGGGGATTAATATAACAAGATGGCTACTTTTTTATAGAGCGCCCAGCAACTTCGTCAAATGGATTTTCAGGCCAGCGGTGCTTTGGATATTTTCCACGCATATCTTTTGCAACATCGAAATATGACGATTTCCAAAAGTTACCTAAGTCGCTCGTTGTTTGAATGGGTCTTCTTGCTGGTGAGAGAAGTTCAAAACGTATAGGTACCCTGCCTTGTGCCAAAAGAGGGGATTCAAGCTGCCCAAACATTTCTTGTAAAATTACAGACACTGTTGGGCCTTGATTTTGATCATATCTAACAGCTACTTTCTTGTTACTCGGGGTTAGATAATATTCGGGAGCCTGCTCTGTAAGAACTTGCTGTTTTTCCCAAGATAAATTGGCGATCAGCAAATCATAAATATTTAATTTTCTCAGTTGTTTTATTGATTTAACAGTTGTTATATAGGGCAGCAGCCAGCAATCCAACTGACTAATTAAACTGGCCTCAGAAATATTTGGAAAGTCGTCTACAACTTCGCTTAACCACTTAGCTCTAGATAACCAAGCGTCACATTTCGCGGTCCAATTTAGAAATTTCAATCCTTCTTCATGCAATATATCGTGAACACATAACTCAAACTCTTGTTGTGGAATTGAACTCAAATTTTGTTCTTCTATAACCAATGCCTTGTATGTTAATTGTCGTCTGCCGGTTACTTTTTCTTTTTTATTATCTAGGGAATAATGTGTCACTTTAGAAAACTGTTGCTGCAGCTTCTCTTTAACATCTTCAAGTGAAATTACAGCACTTATGAATATAACGCCATCTTTGTTCTTGCCATCACAATCACAGACAACAAGCCAAGGTTGCCCTTGAATTGAATCGATATCCCTTAGAGTGACCCCTCTACCATTTGCTAGTAAATAGCGATGATTTCCTTTGCCACGTACTTGCGCTAAACGATCAGGATATGCTTTTAATAACAATGGTCCAACATTAGTTTGCAGGTCAATTAAACTGAGTTGCTCTCCTAAAGAGGAAACACCGACCAACTGCGCAAAAGATTTAGCCAAAGTTATTGATTGCTCTAGAGCCCCAAAATTAATTCTATGGTTTGTGTTAAACGACCGCCTATTTTTTAGATAGTCATTAAAGATCATCACTCTTTCAGTAATATCTGAACTGTCTGCATTAACGATGACATCACGCTCTGATAATAAAGCGGCTAATATACAACTAATTTTCTTTTCAATCTCGGTATCACAACTAAGCAGCATACTGGCAAGCCTTGGGTTAAGACCTAGTTTTAAAGCCTTTAGCCCGCGCTGAGTTATTTTGTTGTTATCATCGAATAAGCCTAATTCATCGTTAAGTTCACAGGCAACTTCATAGTGATGTTTAGGTGGAGCAGTTAACCAGTTAACATCTTCATAAGTGGTAATCCCCCATGCTGAAAGCTCTAAAGTTAGGCTTGCTAAATTTGATGTGACAATCTCTTCTACTTGAAAATCATTAAAGGCATTATGTTCAGTTTCACTCCATAATCGAAGACATTGCCCGCTTTGTAATCTTCCTGCACGACCAGCTCGCTGAGTCGCTGATGCTTTGGAAATATAGGAGGTTTCTAATCTGGATAAGCCACTTTTAACATCAAATGAAAGGTTCTTTTCTAATCCTGAATCTATGACGTTGCTAATGCCTTCAATGGTTAAACTAGTTTCAGCGATATTGGTGGAAAATATCACTCTGCGTCGGTCATTATCTTTTTTACTGAGCACTAATTCTTGTTGTGCTAGGGGTAAACCACCATAAAGAGGCAAAAAGTCAATGTCTGAATGATATTGCTCTTGGGCGGACTTTATACATCGCTTTATATCTGCTTGGCCGGGTAAAAAAATCAAGATATCGCCGTCTACAGTTTTTTGTAACAGGTGATTTAGAGCTTTCATTACTTGCACAGATAAAGGTGTTTTAGATTTACCAAAATATTCCATAACGACAGGATAAGTCCTTCCTGAACAATTCACTATTGGCGCTTGGTTCAAATAATCAGCTATTTTCTCAGTATCAATCGTTGCCGACATCACCAATAACTTTAAATCGTTTCTGTAAGCATCTTGCACTTCTAGGGATAACATTAACGCTAAATCGGCATGAATCGATCGCTCATGGAATTCATCGAATATGATAAGCCCAACGTCACTCAATTCAGGGTCATTTTGTAATCTACGGGTAAGAACACCTTCAGTCACAATTTCAAGAATAGTATTCTTTGATATTTTACGGTCATTACGAATTTGGTAGCCGATTCTCTGGCCAACCTTCTCACCTAACAACCTTGCTAAATAAAAAGCTATAGACTTAACCGCCACTCTGCGCGGCTCTAACATGATTATCTTTTTACCACTGAGAAAGTCAGCCTTTAAGAAACTTAATGGCACAGCTGTAGATTTTCCAGCCCCAGGTTCTGCTTGGAGAACTAGGTTATTACCTAGCTTTAGCTTAGATATGATTTCTGGAATGTACTTTTCAATGGGTAACAAGTTCTAATCACGCTTATCGTTAATTCAGTTAGGGGTATTGTACGCCATTACGATATTAATAAACTACGAGGTCAGTTTTTTGTATCAAGAGCTTTATTTGGAGCCAACTGAAATTTGTTGCATGTAGGTCTAAAGTAAAAGCAGGATAGATGAGTTATAACTGTAAA
>JBLHLI010000096.1:0-7823 GCA_047618765.1 Enterobacterales bacterium
TTCTAAATGATTGCAATAAATCACTACCAAGTAAATCACCCGAACTTTCTCCGGCGACAATGGCAATTTTTAGTTTGGAAGTGTTTTGCACGCTTTACTCAGCCGTTCTTATCGAATAATGCCACGATTTGAATCACGGATAAATTCAGACATACAGGATAATTCCGGCGTGTCTTTAGACATTTCATTGATTTGATTGACTGCATCATCTAAAGGCAACTTCTGTCTGTAAATGGCCTTGTAGGCACGCTTAATAGCATTTATAGAATCTGTACTAAAGCCTCGACGCTTAAGTCCTTCAGAATTTATGACTCTGGGTATTGCTGGACGACCGGCGGCCATCACATAAGGCGGTACATCTTTCAGTATTATGCTACTGATGGAAGCGAAAGCATGAGTACCAATATGGACAAATTGATGGACCATTGTGCCGCCACCTAAGATAGCCCAATCACCGATATGCACATGACCTGCTAGTGTTGTGTTATTGGCGAGTATAACTTCATTGCCAATATTGCAATCATGGGCGATATGGATATAGCACATGAACAAATTATTATTACCGATTTGAGTGATGCCTTTATCTTGAGTGGTACCACGATGAACAGTACAGCACTCTCTAAAGATATTGTTATCGCCGATAATGGTTTGAGTGGGTTCACCAGCATATTTTTTATCTTGATTTGCTTCGCCGATGCTGGAGAATTGATAAAAATGGTTATTTTTACCAATACTAGTATGACCATTAATAACAACATGAGGACCTACTATCGTGCCTTCTGCAATCGTAACATTTTCACCGACAATACTATAAGGGCCAACCTGAACATTGTCTTCAAGTTTGGCGGTCTCTGCAATTATAGCTGTTGGATGTATCAAATTATGGCAGCTCTTTATTAGCACACATCAGTTCAGCGGCGCAGACAACTTTTCCATCGACTATTGCTTCTGCACTGAACTTCCACATATCTTTTTTACGCTTTAATAACTTCACATGAAGATTGACTACATCACCAGGTTCTACTGGCCGTCTAAAACGTGCTTTATCAATACCGACAAAGTAATAAATCGATTTATTATCAGGCATTCTTTCCATTGTTTTAAATCCAAGAACACCTGTAGCTTGAGCAAGGGCTTCTAAGATTAGCACACCAGGCATCACCGGACGATGTGGAAAATGTCCTGTAAAACAAGGTTCATTAACGGTTATATTTTTCACGCCATGAAGATAATCGCCGACTTTATAATCAATCACTTTATCAATCAGTAAAAATGGGTATCTATGTGGCAGATGCTCCATAATTTGATGAATATCCATAGGTGAAAGTACTTTGTTTTCCGTTTCAGTAGTCATTATTGCTCATTAATCCTGTTTAAAGTTTTTAATCTCTTTTTCTAGAGTTTTAACTTTATTAAATAATTCATCTAACTGCCTCATTCTAGCAGTTTTACGTTTCCATTCTTTATTCGGCTGTGCGACATCTCCTGAAGAGTAGATTCCAGGTTCTGTAATTGAGCGTGTCACTAGAGTTGTTACCGTTAAGTGAACATTATCGCAAATCTCTAAGTGCCCAATAACACCAACTCTTCCGGCTAAAGTACAGCCTTTTCCGATTGTTGTGCCACCAGCAACACCTGTCATTGCAGCTATTGCAGTTGCATCACCTATTTCGACATTGTGCGCTATATGGACGAGGTTATCCAGTTTTACACAATTACCGATGACGGTATTGTTCAATGCACCCCTATCGATAATACTGTTTGCACCGGCTTCAAAATCGTCACCAATGATCACCCCACCAAGCTGTGGAATTTTTATCCATTCACCGGCATCATTAGCAAATCCAAAGCCATCAGAACCGATAATACAACCACTATGCAATATAGCTCTCTTACCAATGGCTACACCGTGATAAATATTAACTCCAGTATAGAGACGGCTACCCTCGCCAATAGAAACATTGATAGAGAGATGAGACCCTGCACCAATAATAACATCTTCACCAATCACACAACCTTCATCAATAACCACTAGAGGGCCTATTGAGGCCGAAATGGGTAAATCAACATCCTTCGCAATAACTGCACTGGGATGAATTCCGGAATTGGGTTTTGGCGTACTGTCAAATAATTGAGCCGCTTTTGCATAGCCTAGATAAGGGTTTTCCATCAACAAAAAGTTGCCCTCAAATTCTCCTAGATTGCTAAGAATTTCAGGACTGGTGATGAAAGCAGAAGCTTTTGAATTTTTTAGATAATCGAGGTAATTACTATTTGTTATAAAACTGAGTTGCCCAGGGTTAGCTGTTTTAATATCAGCAACCGATTCCACAATAATAGAACTATCACCGTGACAATCGGCACCAATTAATTTTGCAATATCACCTAGGCTCAGCATTTAATGTTTAATGAGTTTCAAAGAAACTTAATTAAATTTTGGGTCAGCCATTAAAGCAATGACCTTATTAGTGATGTCTACACGATCACTAATAAATGCAACAGATTCAGCTTGTAAAACGATATCAAAGCTTTCCTTTACTGAAATTTGATCAATTGCTTTTTTAATTAAAATTAATAACTTACTTTGCTCTTCAGAACTACGTTGCTTGTAATCTTCTTGCAAAGCTTTTTGAAGAAGCTGCATGTTTGCTGCTTTTGATTCAATAGCACGTGTTAAGTCAATTTTTTGCTGCTCAGTCAGAGTAAGAATGTCAGCCTGTCCTTTTACTTGCATATCTTTAATCTCTTGATCAATACTTTTAAGAGTTTCTCCTCTTTCTTTAAACTCTTGTTGCAAAGCACCCGCTATAGTTTCACGTTGTGGAGCTTGTGATGCAACAGCACGCACGTTAACAACACCAATATTAAGATCAGCTGCTTGAGTAAATCCAGTAATTAATAGTGCTGCCATTGCACCCAATATAAAACGCTTGTTCATTTTGTTCTCCAATAAAAAGATTAATACAAATTTAAAAAGTTTGACCAATATTGAAAGAGAAGTTTTCTACCTTGTCTCCGTCCTCTAACTTTAAAGCCTTTGATAATGTGAAAATTAATGGTCCCATCGGTGATATCCATTGAATCGAAAAACCAGCTGTAACACGATAAATACCTGGGTCACTGTAATCAGGTATCTTTGATGATTCAAAATCAGATAAATCAGCATAAAGCTCAGGCGATGACTTAGTATCCCATACATTACCTATATCCAGAAACATACTTGTTCTAATTGATCTATTTCCATCTGCAAAAGGAGTTGGAAATATCAATGCTATGCCACCCAACGCTCGGGCATTACCACCGACAGAACGGTTGTTTAGTGAAACAGTGTCAAATTCAGGCGGTAGTGGCATCTGAACAGGGTTATCTCTTGGATCCTGACCTAAAGGTGGTGTTGTAAAATCCGGAAATCTAAAAATTTCTTTAGGCCCAATGGTGTTTTTGTCAAATCCTCGAACTGTTGATGAACCACCTGCAAAGAAATTTTCAAAGTAAGGAAGTTTAGCTCCACCATCACCGTCACCATCTCCGTAAGCATCGCCAAATGATACATTTGCTTTAAACAACACACTCCAGCCTTGGGCGATAGGGATATAATGATCAATTTTATAGTTAATTTTATAATATTCCATAGTACTACCAGGAACGGTGAAATCTAGATTCAAATTTTGAGATGTACCTGCGTCTGGAAATAATCCTCTATTTAAAGAGTTCTTAATCCAACCTAGGTTTACTGTAAATAGAGAAAAGCTCAGATCAGGTTCTACGTCTATATCTTGTCCAACAGAATTAAAGAAACTTTTAATTTGTTCAGAAACAGGGTTACCTGTTTTTAGTAAGGAATCTTGAAAAGATACTCCCATATTTAAACGTGTGACTTCATTGATTGGAATACCGTATGAAAGGTTAGCACCAATACTATCCAGGGTTTGACCAGCAATATTCAAGTTACCAAAATCAGTTTTTCGAGTATAGATACCCCAACTCTGAGAGATTGCATCTACGGTAAAATACGGGTCGGTGAAATTAAAGCTTAAACTTTGTATCGCTCTCGATGTATTTAAAGAAATACCAATGCGGTTACCAGTGCCTAAAAAGTTATCTTGAGAAATATTCGCATTAAGCATTAAGCCCTGCAGATCAGAATAAGCTAAACCACCACCAATACTTCCAGAAGGTCTTTCTTTAACACTAAAGTTGATATCAACTAAATCGTCAGTTCCTGCTACCTTAGGAGTTTCTACATTCACTTCTTCTAGATAAGGTAATCGTTCTAAGCGTATTTTTGAACGTTCAACCAAGGAGGTAGAAAGCGTTCCACTTTCAAACAATCGCATTTCTCGACGTAATACTTGATCATCTGTTTTCAAATTACCAGAAAAATTAATACGATTTATATAAGTACGCTTTGAAGGATCGATATAAATAGTTAATGATACTTCTTTAGTCTCTTCATCAAGTTCTGGCAGTGATTGAATGTTAGGGAAAGCATAACCTCTAAAACCAAGCATTCGAGTGATTGTTTCTTCAGCATAAGTGATGACAGCACCTGAGTATGTATCCCCTGGGTAGATAGGAACTGTCGCTCTTAAGATAGGTTCTGTAAGGATCATGTCACCAGTGAAGTTAATTTCTTTAATGGTGTATTTATCACCTTCATCGATATTAAGGGTGATATAAACACCATCGCGCTCTGGTGTAATGGCTACCTGAGTAGAAACGATCTGCATTTTGATATATCCACGATCCAAATAAAAGGAACGTAAAGTTTCTATATCACCTGAAAGTTTTTCTTTGGCATATTGATTATCATCGGTAAAAAAGCTTAACCAGCCACCTGTTGATAGTTCAAACTGTTCGAGAATCTCATCTTCTTCATAAACATGATTTCCGACAATATTGATCTTTTTAATCTGAGCAGCTTCACCCTCATTAATCTTAAATTTTATATCAACACGATTTCTAGATAATTTAATTAACTTATGAGTTACCTTTACGCTGTATTTACCATAGGAAAAATACTGTCTCTCGAGATCTTGGCTAATATGAGAAAGTAAGGCCGGATCTAAGACTTCGCCTTGAGCAAGACCACTGGCTTTAAGCCCCACTTCTAACTCTTCAGTCTTAATAGCTGAGTTTCCGTCAAAGGTTAAATGAGCAATAGTTGACCTTTCTAGAACGTTGATAACCAAGGCCGTCCCGTCATGCATAACCTCAATATCATCAAATGAACCTGAACGATATATCGAGCGGATAATTGATGGGACACGTTCTTCATTGATCTGCTCACCTACCCTAATTGATAGATAAGTGAAGAAGGTACCTAATTCTACGCGTTGAAGACCATTAACTTGGATATCTGAAATGATAAAAGTTTGCTTCGATGCAGCTAAGCTTTGTAATTGGCAAAACAGCAGTGCTACTGCAGCCAGAGCAATTCTAAAAGTTCTCATTAATGTCCTGAATATTCTTATAATTCAATTGTTGGGTATTGTTTTAATAATTAGTTGCTAAATCATTATATTCTAAATCAATAATAGATAAACTATCTATAGATAATTTAAGACTAAGTATATGAAACTAAATACCTCAATAAGTTCATTTCTATCTTATAGCTTTTATAGCTAAAGTTGTAACAGATCATTTTTGGTTCAAATATAATAAAGTCGATGACAATTATTTATAAGCGACTTATATCATTAAAAATGGTAAATACCATTAAACTTAGAACCAACAACAAGCCGATTCGGTATCCCATATCTTGAAAAGCTTCTGATATAGGCTTGCCTCTAATCAACTCGACGATATAATACATTAAATGGCCACCATCTAGCACTGGAATTGGCAGAAGATTAACAATTCCTAGATTAATGCTGATCATTCCCAAAAAGTTAAGAAAGAACACAAATCCATAACTAGCATAGGCTCCTGCGCCTTGAGCAATGGTAATGGGTCCGCCTAAATTTTGAGGTGAAACTTCACCGGTGAACAGTTTACCGATAAATCGAAAAGTTAGTAGTGTTATTTCCCATGTTTTATTAATTCCTTGCCCTATAGCGTCAAAAAAGTCGTATTGTTGGCTATATCGCATACTTTCTATCTCTGCCATCTGACTTTCTGAATATTGGGGGCCAACTCCAAGAAATCCTTCTAGTTTACCATCTCTCTCTCGATGCCCTGCTAAGAGCTCGGCCTCAAAAGTTTTATCGCCTCTTTGAACCAGTAGTTGTAGCTTTTTATCAGGGCTTACTATAATAATTTCTACAAGTTCTTGCCAAGTGCTGACAGTCTGGTCGTTGACCTTGAGAATTTGATCGCCTTGCTCTAAATCAGATTTAGATACAGCCTGACCTTCTTGTATTTCACCGATAATTGGGAAAATTGTAGTTGGACGCCAACGACTAATCCCTAGAGAATTGAAAATATCAGGATTTTTAGCATCGATTTCCCAATTCTTAAGTTGCAGGGTGTGTTTTCTAATAAGTGATTCATCATCATGACGAACTGCAATTTCAATTTCTGTGGTTTCTCCCATACGACGAGCAAGGGCTAAGCCTACTTCACGGAAATTACCGACAGATTTGCCATCAATAGCAACAATTTCATCGCCACTTTGTAATCCAGCTTGGGCAGCAATGCTTGCAACGGGAATATCACCTAATACAGGTTTCATAGCAGGGACGCCCAATACAAACATCCACCAATACACAAAAAAGGCCAGTAAAAAATTGGCCATTGGACCGGCTATTACTACAGCAATTCGAGTTAGAACGGGTTTGCGATTAAAGGCTAAATGTTTCTCATGTTCCGCGACATCACCTTCACGTTCGTCCAGCATTTTTACATAACCACCTAAAGGGATGGCTGCTACGACATATTCAGTACCATCGGCTGCCTGTCGACTCCAAAGGGCTTTACCAAAACCAATTGAGAATCGTAACACTTTGATACCTAGTTTTCTGGCAACCCAAAAGTGTCCATATTCATGGATAGTGACCAATATGCCTAGGGCAACTACAAAGGATGCTGCATCCCATAATATTCCTAACATTTAATTTCCTAGTCTCATGATATTCTTTTCCTAGTTAAAACTTAATTAAGTTTTTCAAATGTTGATTAGCTTCTTGTCTAGCCCAAGCATCTACTTCAAGAACCAAATCGATTGATTCCACAGCTTTAATTGTCATTTTATCTAATGTTAGTTCGATGATTGAAGCGATATCTGTAAACTTAATTTTCTCTGTTAAGAAAGCATCTACAGCAACTTCATTAGCAGCATTTAGAACTGTTGAAGCAGTTCCTCCTGCCTGTAGTACTTCTCTAGCAATTCTTAGACAAGGAAATCGTATTTCATCTGGTACTTCAAAGGTTAAGGCATTTAGTTCTGTAAAATTAACACCTTTAACATTTGATTTTATGCGTTCTGGATAAGCTAAACCATGAGCAATTGGGGTTCGCATATCTGGAAGCCCAAGCTGAGCAAGTACAGAACCATCTTTATAATGTACCATTGAATGGACAACACTTTGCGGATGAACAATAATTTCTATTTGTTCAATGGCAGCAGAAAACATCCAATGGGCTTCTATATATTCTAATCCTTTATTCATCATGGTTGCAGAATCGACTGAAATTTTCTTTCCCATAGACCAATTTGGATGTGCACAAGCCTGAGCTGGCGACATCGTTGTAAGATGTTCCAGTGGAGTTTCTCTAAAAGGTCCGCCTGATCCCGTTAATAATATTTTTTCAATACCCAGTTCTATCAGGGAACATTTTCCTTGGATCAATGCTTGGCCTTGTTCTGTCGGTAGACATTGAAA
>JBLHLI010000097.1:0-7762 GCA_047618765.1 Enterobacterales bacterium
TATCGATTAGGGGCAGTTTGGGGCGGCCATGAAGGTTCGTTGTTATTATGGGCATTTATCCTAAGTATTTGGACTTTTGCCGTAACACTCTTTAGTCAGAGCCTACCTTCTCTAACAAGAGCTAGGGTATTGGCAGTTCTAGGCGCTATTTCGATTGGTTTCATTACTTTCATTTTGTTTACTTCGAATCCTTTTGATCGTTTATTACCGATTTTTCCGGTGAATGGCAGTGACTTAAATCCACTGTTGCAAGATCCAGGAATGGTCTTTCATCCTCCATTGCTCTATATGGGTTATGTCGGTTTTTCTGTTGCCTTTGCCTTTTCAATAACGGCACTTTTAGAAGGTCGTGTAGATACACTTTGGGCACGCTGGGTTCGACCTTGGACTATAGCTGCTTGGATATTTTTAACACTGGGCATAGCAGCCGGTAGTTGGTGGGCTTATTATGAATTAGGTTGGGGCGGCTGGTGGTTTTGGGATCCGGTTGAAAATGCTTCTTTTATGCCTTGGTTAATTGGTACGGCATTACTGCACTCATTAGCAGCGACTGAGAAAAGAGGCGTGTTCAAAGCTTGGACATCATTACTGGCTATAGCGGCTTTTAGTTTTAGCTTATTAGGAACATTTTTAGTTCGCTCAGGTGTATTAACCTCGGTACATTCTTTTGCTACTGACCCCGTACGTGGCCTGTATATTTTAGCTTTTCTTGGAATAGTTGTTGGATCTTCTTTGGCGCTATTTGCTTATCGAGCATCGACAGTTTCTGTGACAAGTTGGTTTGGATGGTTATCAAGAGAAGTTCTATTTTTGTTGAATAATCTCATTCTTGCTGTTGTGACATTGATGATTTTGATGGGTACATTACAACCCATTTTCGCAGAATTTTTTGAACTAGGAAAAGTATCAGTCGGTGCTCCGTATTTTAATTTAGTGTTTACTATCTTAATGACACCATTAATCTTTTTGATGGGACTTGGTCCAATCGTTAAATGGCGACAATTCTCATCATCCGAACTTATTGAACGCTGTAAAGTGTCTCTTGTCATTGCATTATTGGTAGGTTTTTACCAAATATATTTTATAACGGATAAAAGTGTTTCTGATCAATTTCAAATCTTTCTAGGAATGTTCTTAGTTGCTTGGGTTGTTAGTCAGACAGTCATTGATTGGTATATTAGTTCAAAACGTAAAACAGGTTTCAAGCCTTTTAAAATCTCAGCCAGTAAGTATGCCATGTATGTTGCGCATATTGGTTTAGTTGTTGTAGTAATAGGCGTGGTTTTATCTTCTCATTTTTCTTCTGAAAAAGTTGTCAGGTTAGGTATCAATGACGAACAAAAGGTAGAGAATTATACTTTCCGTTTCGATAAAATTGAAAGCTTCACAGCAGCTAATTATGACGCTATCCGTGGTACTTTTAGTGTTTATCAAGAAGGCAAAAAAGTTGCTGAGTTAACACCTGAAAAACGTCACTATCATGCATCCAAACAATGGATGACCGAAGCCGGAATTGATTCAACAATAACCCGTGACTTGTATATTGCTTTAGGTGAAAAATTACCTGATAGTGAAGACTGGGCTGTTCGAGTCTATGTTAAGCCCTATGTAATGACACTCTGGCTTGGTGGAATACTCATGGCGCTAGGTGGCTTTATTGCTATTACAGATAAGCGTTATAGAAGAAAGCGAAAATTTATCGTTAAAAATCCTGATGCCGAGACCCTAGCATGAGTGATGAGAATAAAGTAAAGAAGCGACTCCCCGTTATGTTGCTGCCATTAATTTTTTTCAGTGCCATGGTTATACTTCTTTTTGCAGGGCTTAGTGGAGATCCTTCAAAATTGGATTCGTTGTTAGTAGGGAAGAAACTTCCAGAATTTGAGAAGTCTGTATTATTAGATGTTGAAAAAATCGTCACCTCTAAAGATATACAAGGTCCGGCAATTATTAATGTATTTGCTAGTTGGTGCTCCCCTTGTTATCAAGAACATCCGAATCTAATGAAGCTAGCGGCTGCCAAAGAAGTGACTATTTATGGTGTTAATTATAAAGATTTACGACCAGATGCATTAACGTTTATTAATAACTTAGGTAACCCTTACGAATTTATCATTTTTGATGATAACGGCAGACTAGGTATTGATCTTGGTGTTTACGGGGCCCCTGAAACATTCTTAATTAACAGTGATAATGAAATTATCTACCGTCATGTTGGTATCATCAACGATGACGTTTGGAAGTTGAAACTTAAACCTAAATTATTTCCAGAAAACTCAAATTCAGCAGTACGGAAGTAGGGACATAGAATTGAAAACATTAATAAAGATATTTATTCTTGCAAGCTTGCTAATGACGAGTTCACTGAGTATTGCAACCGTCATGGTTTACCCCTTTGATGATGAGGTTAAAGAGCAACGTTTTAATCATTTAATTCAAATTTTGCGTTGTCCTAAATGTCAGAATAATAACTTAGCAGGTTCCAACTCAGCTTTAGCGGTTGATCTTAAAAATATTATTTTTGAGCAAATGATGGCAGGTAAAAGTGATGATGAAATTATTAGTTATTTAAAAGAACGGTATGGTGATTTTATAAGTTATCGACCTCCTTTAAAGCCATCAACTTGGATCATCTGGTTTGGGCCTTTTGTTGTACTTTTACTCAGTGGGTTTTTCATATTCAGATTTGTGTCTTCTCGTCAAAACAATGAAACAGTTATTTCTCAATCTTCATCAGAGAGCAGCGACTTATTAGAGCAATGGGCTACAGAAGATCAATCACAGAAGGACTCTGACAAATGACTATTGTGTTTATACTATTTGTAATATTAATAGTGATAGTAATTATACCTTCACAACTTTTGCCGCAGAAGAAAGCTTTGCAAGATGTTCATTCATCTTTGGATGTACGCTTAGAACAATTGAAAAGAGATTTTCAATTTAGAACCAAAGAATTAGCAAGACGCTTAAAGAGTAATGATCTCGATGAAGATGAATGGAAAGTAATAACAGAGGAGCTAGAGAATGATACTCGTACTTCAATTGATCTAACCAATATTGCTAGTCAAACATCTAAAACAAATAGTTCTTGGTTTTTTGTTTTACTCTTAGTTGTCTCAGTTATTGTTGTATCAGCTGTTAGTTATAAATACTCGGGAACTTATGCTCTTTCTAAAAACCAATTAAGTATTATTAAACAATTAGAAAATGATCCTGAAACTATCTCTAAGCTCTCTACAATTGTCAATACTGATAGAACCCAAGAACGTCTTAATGATCTTTATCTTGCTCTTAGAAGTAATGTTGAAGTTAATCCTACAGATGTTATCGCTTGGAGAGAACTGGCTATGTTTAATGTAAGTTATGGTCGCTTAACTGAAGCTACAGAAGCAATGGAAATAGCATTAAAAATTGCTCCTGCCGATCTAGATTTAAAGATAGCCTTTGCTCAGATATTAACTCAATCAAAAGATACCAATGACATCTTAAAAGCATTAAAGATTATCAATAAAGTGTTAGATACTAATCCTGATCATGAAAGTGCCTTATTATTACTTGGAATGAGCTACTATCAATTTGGAATGTATCAGAAATCGATTATCACTTTAGAAAGACTATTAAAGTTATATGAACCCGGTTCTGAAATGGCTAATATAATCAATATACGCCTTGTAAATGCTCAGCAGTTAATAGCAAGTCAAGGTCAAGAAACTGCCAAACCGACTAAAAGCAAAGCAGTATCTAGTGCTAATTTAGATATTAAAGTTGTTATTCCCAAAGCCATAAGAACTGAATTAAGTGGTAATGAAAATATCTTTATTTTTGCTAAAGCAGTTGATGGTCCTGCATTTCCTGTTGCGGTTATAAAAACAACCATTGATCAACTTTCAGCTGTTGTTAAATTAACCGACGCTAATGCCATGCAGCCTCAGTTTGCTCTATCAAAATATGATAAAGTACAAATTACCGTTCGCATATCATTCGCTGGTGATGTTGTTGCCAAAGCAGGTGATATTCAAGGCGTTAGTGAAGTTATTGAAGCACCTTATGAAGGTTCTACTATTACTGTTACTCTCAATGAAAAAATATAACCGAAACCTTAAACGATAAATTTATGAAGATAACTCCCGATATGACTGTTCCTGAGATGAAGTACAGCGGCACTAAACGTTATAATAATTACTCGACCTTTATAAAGTCGAACTTTGAAAAACGTACCCAAAAAGTATCTTTAGATACCGGCTTTACCTGTCCCAATCGTGATGGTTCAAAGGGGGTGGGTGGTTGCACTTATTGCAATAACAATTCATTTAATCCTTATTACTGTAAACCACAAAAGTCTATAACAACCCAACTTCAAGAAGGAATAGACTTCTTTTCTAAGAAATATAAAGACCAAGACTATCTTGCTTATTTCCAAGCTTATACCAACACCTATTCAGATTTTTCATTACTAAAAGAGCTCTATACTGAAGCCGTAAGTCATCCAAATGTTATTGGTATAGTTATTGGAACAAGGCCTGATTGCATCAATGAAGACATTATTAACTTTCTATCAGAATTGTCTAAGGACTATTACATTTCTTTAGAGTTTGGTGTCGAAAGTACCATTGATAAAACCCTTGATTTGATTAACCGGTGCCACAGTTATGAAGAAACAAAGCAAGCCTATGCATTAGCAGCAGGAAAGGGCTTCGATCTTGGAGCACATATGATCATTGGGCTTCCAGGTGAGACAAGAGAAGATATTCTAAATCATGCTACAGAGATTTCTAAACTACCTATTAAATTCTTAAAGCTTCATCAACTGCAGATCATCAAAAACACCATGATGGCCTATCAACTAAAACATACACCAAAAATGTTTAGCCTTTTTGAAGTTGATGAGTATATAGATTTAATGACTGAATTTGTTGCGCTCTTACGTCCCGATATTATCATCGAACGTTTTATTAGTGAATCACCTGCGGAGTTACTAATAGCGCCAAAGTGGAATGGAATAAAGAATTTTGCCTTTGTCGATAAACTCGATAAGTTATTAGTTCAAAAAGATCTCTGGCAAGGAAAATATTACCAAGTGCCTCTTTCTAAATCGGCTTAGCACTATCAGTTTAAAACTATCAGCTAAATACTATGAGCTTAATCTATTAATTTCTAACGCAAGACTTTGCTCATAAACTTATAGTAAAACCAAGACATTCTACGAAAGAGCTTTTTCATAGAGTTATCACTAAAAATCAAGTTTAACTTTGCATTAATTCCATCTGCTATATCTTTAGCAACACTCTCAGCTGTTAACGTTGATTTTTCCATCCAACCTTCTATCCGCTCGATAGTGACAGGATCTGATGAGATCATGCTCGATGTTAAATTTGTTTTAAAGAAGGAAGGGCAGGCAGCTGCCACATGAATATTATCTCTTTTAAGTTCGCATCTTAAGCTTTCACTAAAAGCAATGACACCGGCTTTTGCCACATTATAAGTCATCATTCCGGGCATTAAAGCAACACCTGCCATAGAGGCCACATTGGCGATAGCATTGGGAGACTCCGCAGAGGCGGACTTTTTTAACAAGGGAATAAAGACTTTAGCTCCTCTTACACAACTCATTAAATCGAGTTCTATTAATCGTTGCCAATCATCCTCAGTGCTCTGCATTAAAGTGCCTGATGCTGCTATACCGGCATTATTGATAAGAACGTTACATTGTCCAGTAGTTTGCTCTGTAAATTCAGCTAGAGCAGTAAAATCATCAACTTTACTGATGTCACAATGGAAGTAATTAGCTTTTCCTCCCTTTGAGATTATTTCAGTCACGGTTTTTTGACCAAGCTCATCTTGAATGTCTGCCACAATGATATGACAGTCGAGATTTGCATAATGTTTGGCAAGAGCCTTACCTAGGCCACTAGCTGCTCCGGTAACTACTACTGTTTTCATTATTTTCCTTATCTAGCTAATGTATCTAATTGAATTAATGTAATAGTGACATTCATAAAACGATATAAATGAATATTAAACAACAACACACCTTACGGCAATTAAAACATTAATTACCCAGCAGACATATAAACGGCACAAAGAGGCTAAGACCCCTAATACAAAGTTCGCATAAATTTCTGTTTTTTTGTACAGTGTTAATCAATGAATGCAAAAAATACTATAAGTAAACTGAAGCAGAAGTAACTGCTGGTATCTTATAAATACTGATTAGATATATACTTAATAAATAATTTTCAAGAGATGATTCTTAATCGATAATTCTTAATAAATAATTACTAAAGGAAAAACCATGACAATGGATCCAGTAAAATACCAACAGATGTTGACTAAAATAAGCTCAAACCAAGCCTTTGACCTAACGGGAAAAGTTGCGTTGATTACTGGAGCAAGTAGAGGAATAGGATTAGCAGTAGCTAATTTGTTCGCTGAATTTGGTGCTGAAGTTATTGTCTCAAGTCGTAAACAAGAATCTCTGGATGAAGTTGCTGCTTCAATTAACGCAAAGGGCGGTAAAGCTCATGCTATGGCTTGTCACATTGGTGATGCAGAAGCTGTAGGGGAGCTAATGAGTAACATTAAGAAGCAATTTGGCCGATTAGACATCTTAGTTAATAATGCGGCGACTAACCCTTATTTTGGACATATTTTGGATACCAATGAATCGGCGATACGTAAAACAGTAGAAGTGAATATCGAAGGGTATTTTCAGATGAGTCAACTTGCAGGCCAATTGATGCGAGAAGAGGGTGGTGGTTGTATCATTAATACAGCATCAATTAATGGCGTTCAGCCTGGTCCGATGCAGGGAATTTATTCAATCACTAAGGCTGCAATCATATCAATGACTCAAGCATTTGCTAAAGAATGTGCCCCTCAGAACATTAGAGTTAATGCTGTTCTTCCCGGTTTAACAGAGACCAAGTTCGCTTCTGCCTTAACGCAAAATGAAGCCATGCTTAAAAGAACGTTGCCTTCAATTCCAATGCATAGAGTTGCTCAACCTGAAGAAATAGCGCCTGCATTTTTATATCTAGCTTCTGATGCTGCTAGTTATGTTACAGGTATATCACTACCAGTGGATGGTGGTATCTTGGCTTAGTAAACTATGATTTACTGAGTAACAAACTAGCATTACTTGAATAACTTGTTTATAAATAGTGGATAAAATGTGGATAAAAATATTCTCATGAAATAATTCAATTGTTCGCCATTCTGCGCTTTATTGATCGTTAAAAGATCACTATACTCTAGCCATTATTTACTGGTTCAAATTACTGCTTTAAATCTATTTCCAGAGCTTATTTATTGAGTGTTTAATTAATTATTTGAATTATTTGTTAATTTAATTAAATAAATTATGCTTTTTAAACAAAATGTCGTTTCCCTTATGTAGGGTTACTTGACTGATGCTGGTACTACATGTAGTATTTAGGCCAATAAAAACAACAATCTAAGCAACTGTACAAATTGCAACAACTCAAACAATCAATAGCACCGCATAGCTATCATTCTCAGGGGAAAAAAATGCTAAATTGGGATACCTTTTCTGATAACAAGAATCTACCACACTCTAGATCTAATGAACCTAAAACTGTTTTAGATTCAGAGACTACAGAGGTTGATATCGCTACCGATTTACAACCTGTAGCCACTAAGGCTGTTGAAGAAAAAACTGTAAAAACAAGTGCTGCTACATCCATGAAACAACCTGATGTTTTAGGTCAATCTCTTGATCCTGTTAAAGCCGAAGATAAACGAG
>JBLHLI010000098.1:0-7760 GCA_047618765.1 Enterobacterales bacterium
TTTTTAGAACTAGCGATTGACTGGCGCCAAAACACCGAAGAAGTGCAGCGTGATCGAAATGATGTTCAGCATAACGATTTGCAACCATGGCAATAGCAATACCTGCAAGCAATAAACTTGCTAGACTTGCCAGACTTAAAAATGATGTTGCTCGTTGTAATGTTCTTGCTAAATTAGGAACCCCTTCACTGCCACCGACAATAGACCAGGTAGAATCGACTTTGTCTGCTAACCATTTTGCATAGTTGCTAGTTGTCTCTCTATCACCGGCAAATTGATACTGCCAACTGATTCGGCTGCCTGGTTGAATAACTTCAGTAGATGGTACATCAGCAGCATTCATCACAAGACGAGGCACAAAGCTTAATAAACTCCCTCCTCTGCCGGGTTCACTTTCTATGACACCACTGACTGTAAATTCTGCTACACCGACTTCAACCTTATCACCGATTTCAATGTTTAGTTTGGTAAAGAGTCGTTGATCAGCCCATACCTCACCTTGCTCTGGCTTATAGTTTATTTCAACTTCAGAATCATTAGCAGAGAGCAGACTTAAACTACCTTTTAAAGGAAAAATAGTTTCAACAGAGCGAACACTGGCTAATTGAAATTCTTCGTCACTCGCCACAACACTGGCAAATAATATTGATTTGGCCATAGTTAAGCCATCAGCTTCGGCCTTATCTAGCCATTCTTGGTCAGCTACTCTAGAGCCCGTTAATTGTAGATCCGCACCAATGAAAGTACTCGATTCTTCAACCATGGCAATTCTAATTCTTTCACCGAAGAAGTTTATTGAACTAACTCCAGTCACAGCTACCATTAAAGCAATAATCAGTATTTTTAATTCACCACCGGCCCAATCACGACGCAGTAATTTCCAAGCAAGTTTCAGACTAGGCATTTGTTAGAGCCTTATCCGCAATTAAACGGCCCGATTCAAGTACTAATTGGTGGTGGCATCGATGGGCTAATTTTTCGTCATGAGTTACTAATACCAGTGTAGTATTTTTCTCTTCATTAAGTTTAAATAATAAATCTGCAACATGATTTCCTGTTTTGCTATCGAGGTTTCCAGTAGGCTCATCAGCAAATAAAATAGAAGGGTTACTTGCAAAAGCTCTCGCAATAGCAACTCTTTGTTGCTCGCCACCTGATAGCTGTTTAGGGTAATGAGTTACACGTTCTTCAAGACCAACTTGCTTGAGAAGTATTAGGGCTTGTTCTTTAGAGTTATCTTCACCAGCTAAATCTAAGGGCAACATGACATTTTCAAGGGCCGTTAAACTTCCTAACAAATGAAATGATTGAAAGACAAAACCTACTCTTTGTGCTCTAAATGAAGCGAGTCCATCTTCATCTAACTCAGATAACAGTTGGTTATCAATAGTAATTTCACCTGATGTAGGTTGATCAAGACCAGCTAATAAACTAAGTAATGTTGATTTACCTGACCCAGACTCACCAGTAATTGCTACTGATTCAGCTTTGGCAATTTGAAAACTTATATCGCGTAATATATTCAACTCACCTTCTTGTGTTGAAACTCTCTTGCCAAGATCGTTAACTTTAATCATAATTGTAGAAACTCACTTTATTAAATAATTTGTATTTTAAACTAAATCGAGAAAAGAGGATATCACCGTGTCGCCCAAAAATGCTTTACAACTTTTGTTATTATTTGTGTCCATAACAATCAGCAGCACACTTTTTGCAAAAGTGATAATGGTGTTTGGTGATAGTCTTAGTGCAAGTTATGGTATGAAGGTGGAAGATGGTTGGGTTAATTTACTTGGAATAAGACTTGAAGAAAATGGTATCGCTCATAAGATTGCTAATGCCAGCATCTCAGGAAATACTAGTGGAAACGGCCTCGGAAGAATCAAAATAGATTTAGAATTACATGAACCTGATATCTTAATACTTGAGTTGGGTGGTAATGACGGATTAAGGGGGCATTCACCTAAATTGTTTAAATCTAATATGGAAAAAATAATTCAACAAGCTCTCGCTAAAAATATTGAAGTACTGTTACTTGCAATTAAATTACCTCCAAGCTATGGCCGGAGATATGGTAAGGCTTTCGATGCAGTTTATGTAGAATTAGCCGAACAATATCCAATTACTCTATTACCTTTTTTCATGGATAAAGTTGCAGGAGATACAGAACTAATGCAAGGTGATGGTATACATCCCAATGAGAAAGGTCAGCCACTGTTGCTAGACAATGTTTGGGTCTATCTAGAAAAGATGCTTCAAAATAAAAAGACTTAGAACTCTAAAGGCTGTAACTATCAGTTGAGACTTAGGAATGCTCAACTGATAGATAAAAGAAATATTTAAGAACCTGCCAAAACCTTATCGACTGCTTTAGCGAATTTTTCCATAGCGGTAACGATCTCTTCATCTTCAATAACTAGAGATGGGGCAATTCGAATAACACTTAGACCAGCAACCAATATCATCACACCCTCTTCAATTGCTGCATTAAGAAAGACTTTCGCTTTTCCATGCCACTCTTCAGTAAGAGCTGCTCCAACTAACAAACCTTTACCGCGAATATCTGAAAAGATGCCATGTTTATCATTAATAGCGTTTAAGGCATTAACAATTAAAGTGCGTTTAGTTGCAACACCCGCTAAAGTTTCTGGACGCGTCATAATCTCCAACACCTTATTAGCGACAGAACAGGCTAAAGGATTACCTCCATAGGTACTACCATGAGTGCCTATTCCCATACTATCTGCAATCTTACTGGTTGTTAGCATTGCCCCAATCGGGAATCCTCCACCTAACGCTTTTGCAGAGGTTAATATATCAGGTGTAACTCCTAGTCCCATATAAGCATAAAGCTCACCGGTACGGCCAACACCCGTTTGTACTTCATCAAAAACTAATAAAGCGTTATGTTCATCACAAAGTTCTCTAACGCCCTGGGCAAATTCTACTGTTGCATTGATAATTCCACCCTCAGCAACAATAGGTTCCATGACAACAGCACAGGTTTTATCGGACATGGCATTTCTTAGTGCATCGAGATCATTAAAGGGTAAGTGTGTAATTCCTTGTGGTAGAGGCTCAAAACCTTGAGTGTACTTCTCTTGACCACCAACACTGACAGTGAATAAAGTTCGACCATGGAAGCCGTTAAAAAATGAAATTATTTCTACTTTCTCAGGTCCAAAATTATCTTTAGCGTACTTCCGAACAAGTTTAAATGCAGCTTCGTTAGCTTCTCCACCTGAATTTGCAAAAAAGACTTTATCAGCAAAAGTAAGGTCTGTAAGTTTAGTAGCAAGTTCTAAAGCTGGAAGGTTGGTCCACACATTACTTAGGTGCCATAGCTCTTCACTCTGTTGCTTTAAAGTCTCCACTAGTTCAGGATGACAATGGCCTAGTCCACAAACGGCTATTCCGCCTGAAAGATCGATGTATTCATTGCCTTCTGTATCCCAAACTTTCGAACCACGACCCTTAACAGGTATCATATTGGCAGGGCCATAATTAGGAACCATGACTTTATCAAAAGTTGCTCTGTTTAAATCATTCGTCATTATATTTTTTCCATGGATGTTCAAAGCTGCTATCATCGCTGTTTTATTCTATAATTACCAGTAATTTGCAGGGCGTGTTTATAACCATTTGTACATATAGAGTTAGATATCACTAATCAATAATTATTTACTCAAACCTCAGTTTTATTCAGGAGAATATTTATATGATGCTCATCCGGCCAGCAACTTCAGCTGATCTTAATTCTTTATTCGAATTAGCGAATAAAACGGGCCCAGGTTTAACTACCTTGCCTAGTGATATGGATATCCTGGAAGCAAAGATTGAATCATCAATAAAGTCATTTAATCGAGATATAAAAACCCCTGCTCTGGAATATTATCTATTCTTATTAGAAGATACTGAGACAGGCAAAGTTGTCGGAACTAGCGCCCTTGCTGCAACGGTTGGACTCGATGAGGCTTTCTATACCTACCACTTAGGTACTGTTGTCCACACTTCTGAAAAATTAAATGTTCATAATGTCATTAACGCGCTGTATTTAGGCAATGATTACACAGGCACAACTGAGATATGCACATTATTCTTGGATCCTGATTATAGAAAAGATGGCAATGGCCAATTACTTTCTCGTTGTCGTTTTCTCTTTATGGCGATGAACCAAGAACGTTTTGCTCCTAAAGTTATTGCTGAAATGCGTGGTGTTTCAGACAGTGAAGGAAACTCTCCTTTTTGGGATGCCGTGGGCAGACACTTTTTCTCAATGTCCTTCCCCGACGCTGATGCGGTAAGTGGTGAAGGGCAAAATCAGTTTATTGCTGAACTTATGCCCAAATACCCAATTTATTTACCTTTGCTCCCTAAAGAGGCAAGAGATGTCATCGGTAAAACTCATCCTGACACAAAACCGGCGCTCAAGATGTTAGAAAATGAAGGTTTTGAGTATAGAGGCTATGTTGATATCTTTGATGCTGGCCCAAGCATCGAAGTGAAAACACAAAATATCCGTTCTATTAGGAAAAGCACATCTTATAACGTTATTATTGATGAGGCACAGCAAGATGATTCACTAACTGCTCAGTTCTTTTTAGGAAATCAGAGAATTGTTAATTTCCGATCCTGCTATGGTCAGGCAATTATTAAAGAAAATAACATTATTATTAATCAAACTTTAGCAAATACCCTCAAAGTTGATACTGGGGATACCTTGCGAGCTCTAGCGACAGGACGTTAAAAATGACATTAGCCAAAGAATATAACTTTGATGGTTTAGTAGGTCTTACCCATAATTATGCCGGTTTATCAGTAGGCAACGTAGCCTCTCTTAAAAATGCTTTAGGTAGTGCTAATCCCAAAGAAGCTGCTCTCCAGGGTTTAACGAAAATGAAAGCATTGCATGATATGGGTTTACCCCAGGCAGTTTTAGCGCCTATGGAAAGACCGGATATGGCTACATTAAGAAAACTTGGCTTTCGAGGAAGTGATGCCAAGGTGCTATCTGATGCAGCAATAAAAGCACCTCAGCTTTTAGTAGCCTGTTCGTCTGCTTCAAGTATGTGGACTGCAAATGCCTGCACAGTATCACCCAGTGCTGATACTGCAGATTCAAGACTTCATATCACCCCAGCTAACCTTTCTAATAAATTTCATCGCTCAATTGAATTTGACACCACCGGCAGAATATTACAGGCCATGTTTAACGATGATAAACACTTCTCTCATCATCAGGCACTTCCCTTAGGTGATCATTTTGGAGATGAAGGTGCAGCAAACCATACGCGTTTTTGTGATAATTATGGAGATAAAGGCCTAGAGTTTTTTGTTTTTGGCAAATATGCCTTTAGACAATCAATGCCCCAACCAAAGTTATTTCCTGCCAGGCAAACCTTTGAATCAAGTGAAGCAATAGCTCGTTTACACCAGTTGTCTGATGAACATACAGTTATTGCCCAACAAAATCCCGATGTGATTGATGCTGGGGTATTTCATAACGATGTAATTGCTGTCGGTAATGGTAATGTTTTATTTTGTCATGAAATGGCATTTTTAGATCAAAAACAAACTCTGAAGGACTTAGCCGATAAATACCCCGGTGATAAGTTTGAAGTCATTGAGGTCACTAATGAGCAAATACCTCTTGAGGATGCAGTGCACTCTTATTTATTTAATAGTCAATTAGTCAATCGTCCTGAAGGAGGAATGATGCTAATTTCTCCAGCAGAATGTCAGGCTAATCCTAGAGTACGTAATTATTTAGAACAATTGATTGAGGCAGATAATGCCATCAAGGATGTACAAATATTTGAAGTGCAACAGAGTATGCGTAATGGTGGCGGACCTGCTTGCTTACGTCAACGAATTGTCCTTACTGATTCAGAAAGAGCAGCAGCTAATCCCTCAGTATTTATGAATGACGATTTATATCATTCCTTAAATGACTGGGTCAATATGCATTATCGCGATAAAATGAGTGCTGAAGACTTAGCAGATCCCCAATTACTAATAGAAAGCCGTACGGCACTGGATAAACTTACATCAATACTTAATTTAGGTAGTGTTTATCCATTTCAGCTAGCTTAACCGCAATTAACGGGCATATATTTACTATTTAACTGTCTTTAGACGCTTAGAACTTGACCTCATCCTATGGCTGGGGCATGGTAAATTAAAGATCGTTATTAAAAATAATATAATAAATACATAAACGGGAAAATTATATGTCTGAAACAAAAAGTATGAGCCTCAGTGTTCGTATTCTTATCGCGATGTTCTCTGGTGCAGTCATTGGCTATTTAATCAATGCCTTTGGCTCAGATGTATTCTGGATTAAAACTTACATCACTGATGGCTTATTTGAGATTGTTGGTAAAATCTTTGTCGCCTCTTTAAAAATGTTAGTTGTGCCTCTGGTCTTTGTGTCGCTAGTTTGTGGAGTTAGTTCGCTACAAGACAGTTCAAAGCTTGGAACCATGGGTCTTAAAACTATCCTCTTATATCTATTTACTACAGCTGTTGCCGTTACCTTAGCTTTAGTTGCAGCCGTTTTTATTGGCCCCGGTGAAGGTGCAAACTTCCCAGTCCAAGAGTATGTAGCAAAGGATGCGCCGCCTTTGATTAATACGATTATTAATATGGTTCCATCGAACCCTATTGATGCAATGGCTAAAGGCGAAATGCTTCAAGTTATTGTTTTTGCAGTATTATTTGGATTAGCAATAACTCAAGCTGGTGCTCAAGGTCAAAAAATTACAGTATTTTTCCAAAATATCAATGAAGTCATTATGAAAATGGTGACTATCATTATGAAACTTGCTCCTTACGGCGTCTTTGCTTTGATTGCTCAGCTAATGTCGAACCTTGGACTGGATTCTATTAAACCTTTAATGAAGTACTTCTTCTTATTAGTCTTTGTCCTCCTACTGCATGGCGCTATGACTTATACGCTATTGCTTAAATTTGTTGCAGGCTTAAACCCGCTTGTGTTTTTGAAGAAGATGCGCGCTGCTCAATTATTTGCCTTCAGTACAGCCAGTAGTGGAGCAACCATTCCCGTGACTATGGAGACAGTAACTAAAAGGTTAGGTGTAAAAAATTCAATCGCCTCCTTCACTGTTCCGCTTGGTGCAACTATTAACATGGATGGCACAGCGATAATGCAAGGTATAGCAACTGTCTTTATTGCTCAGGTTTATCAAATTGACCTAAACTTTGTTCAGTATCTAACTATCATTCTAACAGCTGTACTAGCCTCTATTGGCACCGCAGCTGTCCCTGGTGTCGGTCTTATCACTCTTGCCATGGTTCTTCAACAGGTAGGGCTTCCTGTACAAGGAATAGCGCTTATCATTGGTGTTGATCGATTGCTCGATATGGTTAGAACAGTTGTTAATGTTACAGGTGACGCCACGGTAAGCTGTATTATTGCTAAAGGTGAGGGAGACCTTGATGAGAATATTTTCAATGATCCTCAAGCAGGATTAGAGTATGAAGAAGTTGATTTACCAGATGGGCCTGAAGGTGAACTTGAGAAAGCCTAATACTTGGTCATAATTTTTGATAGTTATTGATCACGACTCTTGATCAAGACAAAGCCTCAACATCCTAGGATTTTGGGGCTTTTTAATGCATAAATTCTATAACTGCCTTAATAACAGCTTCGGGATATTGCATGTGTAAATGGTGCCCTCCCTCTAATTTCTTGGTGTTAAGATGTTTAAACATCTTAACCATTTCATTAAACGCAGGGT
>JBLHLI010000099.1:0-7758 GCA_047618765.1 Enterobacterales bacterium
CACGGCCCGAATGTTTAGCTTGATACATTGCCAAATCAGCATTTTGTATGAGCTCAGCGATATCATTTTCAACAGTACAACAGCGTATACCGATGCTAACCGATATATTTTGCGGCGCGCCTGCTATAAACATTTCCTGTTCAATGGCTTTAATTATTCGTTCTGCAGCATCAATTGCTTCTGATTGGGCTTCTATACTTTCCAATAGTATAGCAAACTCATCACCCCCAAAACGTGCCACTGTATCGTTAATCCTTACACTTTCTGTCAAATGATGGCTAACTTTTTGTAAGACAGTGTCACCAACATGATGACCTAAGGTGTCATTAATAATTTTAAAATGATCTAAATCTAGAAAGAGTATGGCAAACATGCCTTCACTCTTTCTTTTTCGACTCGCCATTCTATGTTGAAGTCGATCATTAAACAGAGAGCGATTAGGTAATCCAGTGAGAGGATCATGCAAAGCTTGATGTTGGATTTGTTCTTGGGCAAGCATATATTTAAGAGTAGTGTTTAAGTGTTGGCCGACAAATTTCAATAATTCAATATCTTTATGATCATAAACGATAGACTCTAGATACGATTGAACGACAATAATACCTGTTGTATTTTTATCAACTGTAAAAGGTACACCCATCCAAGCATTAGGATTAGTACCATAGCTTTCAAACTTATGTTCTTTATCAAGCTTTTTGATTTCTTCTTTTGATAATAAGAAGGCTTTATTTTGAGTTAGGCAATAGTAAGTGAGAGTCTTTTTTAGTAATGAAGCCGATATACTTGAATCTGGAGCTTGATCAATGGTATCAACAAAATAGGGAACATTAATCATTTCGCTGCTTTTGTCATACAACACAATACCAAAATTACCGGTATACATTAAAGTACCAACAACTTTATGCAAATGAGTATAAAAGTCTTCCATGTTACGCGCTTTATGAAATAAGCTAGATATTTCATAAAGCGCTTTCTGAAGTTTTTCTGCGTTTCTTAATTGCTCTATAGTTTGCTCTACTCTATCTAGAGAAATAGTTTTACCAACACTCGCCGATAGTAAAGAAACAACTGTCACCAATAGATTTTCTTTTTCTTTGGTAAAAAATCTAGTTTGACTATGTTCGCTATCGAGTATGCCTATAACTTTATTGTTGTATTGCAAAGGAATTGAACACTCACTAAGAAAGTTGCCAGAACTCTTTTTATAGCGCTGATCTTTTGTGGTGTCAGGTATGTTGATAAGGGTACCTTTTTTAGCACAAGTACCTGTTATGCCTTCACCCAAAGCTAAAGTAAAATCTGAAAGTTCTCTATGTTTATTTTCTACATTAATATTCCAACAGGCACGTTGATGAAGCGTCTGAGTTTCTTCATTGACCAGATATATTTCACAATTTTCAAAGCCAAGTTTAGGAATCACCTCTTCTACAACATACCAAAGGAGTTGATTTATTTTATCCAATTCAGGCAATTTTTGAGCAAAACCATGTATAACCGCTAAATGTTCAGCTTGCTCTTTGAGAAGTTCAATATTTAAATCACTAGATGACAAGGCAGGTCCTTGAGTATTTATGAAAGCATTATAATTGTTCACCTTTAATGACTATTATAGTGTTAATAATAGAAATTAACACTTACTAGATACTCAGAACATTAATAATTCCAGATTCAGTTGTTTGTATTTAATTAATTTTATTAAGAGAAATAATCATTTAGAACAAATTTCTACTGATGTTCTAAAGTACATCGCTTATAATTGTGTCAAATAAAAAACACCTAGGACTCATCAATGGATCGCCGCACTAAAATTGTTACTACACTTGGACCAGGAACAGATAATCCTTTGGTTTTAGAAAAACTTATCTTAGCTGGAGCTAATGTTGTTCGATTGAACTTTTCACATGGTAAAGCAGAAGATCACAAAATTCGTGCAAATATGGTTCGTGAAATTGCTGCAAAACATGGTCACTATGTTGCGATTATGGGTGATTTACAAGGTCCAAAAATCCGAATTGCTCGATTTAAAAATGATAAAATAACACTGGTCAATGGTGATAAATTCACACTGGATTCAAAACTTGAAGACGATGAAGGGGATCAACACCAAGTCGGGATTGATTACAAAGACTTACCCGGTGATGTAGTAGTTGGTGATATTTTATTACTGGATGATGGGCGACTTGAATTATCTGTCAAATCTGTAAAGGGTTCTCGAATTGAATGTGTCGTTATTCAAGGTGGTGCCTTATCAAACAATAAAGGCATTAATCGTCAAGGTGGAGGTTTATCTGCACCAGCATTAACAGATAAAGATCGCGCAGATATTATCATTGCAGCAGATATTGATGTTGATTATTTAGCGGTATCTTTTCCTCGTAGTGCTGAAGACATGCGCGAAGCTACAAAACTCATGCGAAATGCAGGTAGTAAGGCTTCTATGGTTGCAAAAATAGAACGCTCAGAAGTCGTCATGGACGAGAAATTACTAGACAAAGTCATACTAGCTAGTGATGTTGTCATGGTTGCTCGTGGCGACTTAGGTGTTGAAATTGGAGACGCTGAGTTAATTGGTGTACAAAAGCTTATTATAAAACGTGCAAGAACCCTTAATCGTCTTGTCATTACAGCAACCCAGATGATGGAATCAATGATTACCTCCCCTGTTCCAACTCGAGCTGAGGTATTTGACGTCGCTAATGCAGTTTTAGATGGCACAGATGCTGTTATGCTTTCTGCAGAAACAGCAATGGGTGACTTTCCCATTCAAGTAGTTGAATCGATGTCGAGAGTTTGTCAGGGTGCAGAGCGTCATAAAATATCCTCAGTATCTGCTCATCGTGTTGATTCAAAATTTGACTGTAGTGATGAAGCAATCGCCATGGCGACTATGTACACAGCGAATCATCTTAATGGTGTTAGGGCTATTATATGTTTAACAGAGTCTGGTTCTACACCACTTTGGATGTCGCGGATCCGCTCTGGGATACCTATCTATGCCTTAACAAGACATCAGAAAACACGTCAAAAAGTTGCTATGTATCGAGGCGTTGAAGCCATTCCTTATGATGCCACTTCCGTAGAACGCAAAGATGTAAATCGTCTTGCTGTTAGAGAACTTGAAAGTCGTAATCTTGTCAAGAAAGGAGATTTAGTTATTTTAACTAAAGGTGAACATATGGGAATTGATGGCGGAACTAATGCAATGAAAATTTTAACCGTTGGAAATGTACCTTAAGGAGCTAATGTTCCTTAGCTATCTAAGAGTCTTTATTCGGAGTACCCGTGCTAGTCTTAGTCTTGGTACTCTTTTTAACCTTCTCAACCTTTTTAATCTTGTTAGTCTTGTTAGTCTTGTTAATCTTAGTATACATGGTACTTTTAGTATTCATGGAGACCATTTTAGCCGCTTCAATCAATAAACCTGATGATAGCTGAGCTTCTATGTTTGGATTAACATACTGAAAATGAATCTTGCCTTGAGTATCTGCAATAAACACTCCTGGAACAGGTAAGTTATAATGATCTTCGCCTTTAATGTGACGAAGGTCAGCTCCATATTTTTTCTTAATTTTCATAGCACTGTCTTTACTTAGACGATAAGCCAAACCAAAAGATCTAGCAGCCTCAAGATGGTAATCTGATAAGAGCACATAGTTTAGATGTTTGTTCTTTACGCTTCTTTGCAATTTATGAGGTGAATCGGGGCTAATTGCTAGAACTTGATAACCCATTTTTTTTAGCTTTGTGTAAACAGCTTGAATATTATCCAGTTGCTCTGAACAGAAAGGAGACCAATAACCTTGATAAAACATAATCACGGTTGGTTTTTTTTTAATGAGTTTTCTTAGAAGTACAGGATCTCCATTGCCTGTCCAAAGATTAACATTAGGTATCTGACTGCCAATAGTTAAAGGTTTGACACTTCCAGCCCATTTGGCAATAGGTAACTTGCTGCCAGCTTCAAGGGAAAAGCTAAACAAAACGATAATAACACTTAATACTAATTTCATTAAAACTCCAGTAGTAACAATTATTGCTTTTATTTTAAGTTACTATGTCTACATGTTAAACAAATACTATAGCAAGAGACATAGCATAAACAGTTTTTGCAATAAAAACACTCTGACAGGACGAAATGAATGATCTTATAGATGGATTCAGTTATTTTAATGAATTAAAGTCTAATATTGTACTTAAGCTAAAATAATTAACATCATCTTTACCGCTGAGGAATACTTCTTTGTTAAATCCGAAACAGTTGCATGAAATAAGAGCTTGTTTTCCTTTTTATAACAACATGGCATCTTCACAGCATATAACCTACTTAGACAATGCAGCAACCACCCAGAAGTTGTCCATTGTTATCGATTGTTTAACAGAGCTTTGGACAGGGGGCTCGGCCAATGTACATCGTTCTTCTCATTCATTAGCCAATCGATTAACCGAGCGATTTGAACAGGCTCGTGGCTCAGTAGCTCATTTTATTAATGCTAGTGAATCCAGTGAAATAGTCTGGACAACAGGTGTTACTGAGGGTATTAACTTAGTTGCTAACAGCTGGGGGGAACATCATATTAAAGAAGGTGACGAGATCCTAGTTTCAGCTATGGAGCATCATGCAAATATGCTGCCTTGGCAACAATTATGCGAGCGAAAAGGTGCAAAATTAAAGGTTATACCTCTACTTGATAGTGCAGAAATTGATCTCGATGCGCTTGATAAGCTGTTAAATGACAATGTAAGATTAGTTGCCATCACTCATATATCCAATGTATTAGGCTCCATTAATCCACTTAAAAGCATTATCGATAAATGCCATCAATATCAAAGTAAAGTCTTAGTTGATGGCGCTCAAGCCATCGCTCATTTGCCAGTTGATGTCCAAGACCTTAATTGTGATTTTTATGTTTTTTCTGGTCATAAATGTTTTGCACCAGAAGCAACAGGGGTACTCTATGGTAAGAAAAAGATATTGGCCTCAATGCCCCCCTGGAAAACAGGTGGAGAGATGGTCAAGACAGTGTCTTATGATCAGGTTGAGTTTCAAGAACCACCCTTTCGTTTTGAAGCTGGTACTCCGAATGTCAGTGGTTTAATTGCGTTATCTGAAGCGTTGCAGTTTTTATCCAGTCAAGATAGAGAAAGTCTGCGTCAACATGAAGAGGATTTAACAACGCTTTTAGAGCAACAATTATTATCGATTGAGGGATTAATAATCCACTCAAAAGCAAAACAGAGAAGCAGTATCGTTGCTTTTTCAGTTAGGGGTTGTGCAGCAATGGATATAGCCGCCCTGCTTGATGAACAAAATATTGCTGTTAGAAGTGGACAGTTATGTGCCATGCCACTGGTTAATCAGATTAATCCTAGTGGGTTGGTTAGAGTATCTTTAGCTTTCTATAATTCACAGGACGACATAATGAAATTCGTATCTGCTTTAAAACAAGCCCTTGAACTGCTCAGTGAATAATATGAGTACCCTGCCTTTAGCTTTTCTTGAATCAACGCTAGGTACTGACCTAAATATTGATGATATTAATCATAATATGGGACTCTTAAACAATTGGACGGACCGTTATCGACAACTTTTTAAACTCGCCAATGAATTAATTCCACTGCCGGAAGATTATAAAAATGCTAGTTATTTAGTAGAGGGTTGTGAAAATGCAGTTTGGTTACACCATTACTTTGATCAACAATCTAACAAACATTATTTTATGGCTGACAGTGAATCAAAGATTATAAAAGGTCTGTTGGTTATAATACTTAGTAGCTGTAATCAACAATCTAGCAGCACAATTTTGGCTGTGGATCTCAATACAATTCTTCAACAGCTTGATTTCGGAAGGTATCTTACCCCTTCTCGCACCAATGGTCTGCTCTCTGTAATGGACAAGATAAAAGGCTATTGTCAATAATTTAAATAGAATAAGATTACCAAAAATGCAGTGAGCTAGTCTATCTTAACCCTGAAACTCAATCGATGTTATTCATTGGTAGTAGATATCCAATGAATAACTCCGAATTAAATGGACTAATCTCTATCTTCGATTTTCACATAATCTAAAGCATCCGGCCCTACGTAATGTGCATTTGGACGAATGATACGGTTATTACTTCGCTGTTCCATTACATGTGCAGTCCAACCCGTAACTCTAGACATTACAAAGATAGGCGTAAATAACTTTGTAGGAATGCCCATAAAATGATAAGCCGATGCATGGAAGAAATCTGCGTTACAGAAAAGCTTCTTTTCACGCCACATCACTTCTTCAACTTTGCATGAGACAGGGTACAAGGTAGTATCTCCAACATCTTCAGCTAGTTTTTCTGACCAAACTTTGATTAATGCGTTTCTAGGATCAGAGGTTCTATAAACTGCATGTCCAAAACCCATAATCATTTCTTTTCGTGAAAGCATACCCATAATTTCTTCTTCTGCCTGCTCTGGTGATTGCCAGTTTTCAATCATTGCCATAGCTGCTTCATTAGCACCACCGTGAAGTGGCCCTCTTAAACAACCAATAGACGCAGTTACACAAGAATGCATATCAGTTAATGTTGAAGCACATACTCTTCCCGCAAAGGTTGAGGCATTAAACTCATGTTCAGCATAAAGAATTAGTGATACATCCATACAACGTTGATGGGTAGCATTGGGTGATTCACCATTAAGCATATGAAGAAAATGACCGGCTACAGAATCATCATCAAGCTCCGTTTCAATGCTTAGACCTTCATGACTAAACTTATACCAATAACAAATAATTGATGGAAATAACGCAATCATGCGGTCAATTGCGTCTAACTGCCCTGAAAAGTCTTCTTCTATCTCAAGATTACCTAACATTGAACAACCTGTTCTCATCACATCCATCGGATGAGCAGAAGCTGGAATACGTTCTAAAACATCTTTTAAAGCTTGAGGTAATCCTCGCATCGATTTTAAACGCACTTTATAAGCAGCTAATTCGTCTGTTGAGGGAAGCTTTTCATAAATCAATAAATATGCGACTTCCTCAAAGGTTGAGCCTGCAGCAAGATCTGAAATATCGTAGCCTCTGTATGTTAAGCCTGAACCTGTTAGACCAACGGTACAAAGTTTTGTTTCTCCGGCGACTTGGCCTCTTAGGCCAGCTCCACTAATTTTTTTATCCGTCATAATTTATCCTTCTTTTTTACTAAATAATTGATCTAGTTTTTGTTCAAATTGATGATAGTTTAAGAAATCGTATAATTCTTCTCTAGTTTGCATTGAGTCGACAACTTTAAGCTGATCACCATTATCCATAATAGATTGATAAACATTTAAAGCCGCTTGGTTCATAGCTCTAAAGGCACTCAGTGGATACAAAACCATGGCTGCACCAGCTTCATGTAGTTCAGATTTATTAAATAGTGGTGTCGCACCAAACTCAGTAATATTAGCAAGAATAGGAACTTTAACCGCCTCTGAAAATTGTTTGTAATGAGCTAATTCATTTATGGCTTCAGGAAAGATCATATCAGCACCTGCTTCAACGCACAGACAAGCCCTCTCAATGGCGGCATCCATTCCTTCAACTGCAAAAGCATCGGTTCTAGCCATTATAACAAAACTTTCATCTTCTCTGGCATCGACGGCTGATTTAATGCGATCAACCATTTCCTCTTTACTAATTATAGCTTTATTAGGTCTATGACCACAGCGCTTTGCTGCCACCTGATCCTCAATATGTACAGCTCCTGCACCTGCCCTTGTAAATTCTTTAATCGTTC
>JBLHLI010000100.1:0-7707 GCA_047618765.1 Enterobacterales bacterium
AAATTGAAATCCGCGAACTTAAAAAGCAAATCCAACGCATTGAATTAGAAAAGGATATATTAAAAAAGGCTACCGCTCTCTTGATGTCCGACTCCCTGAACAATTCTCGTTAATTGAGAAACTAAATCAACGAGAGCGTCACCCAATTAGCGTGCTGTGTAACGTATTCAATGTGCATCGTAGCAGCTATAAATATTGGGCTATACGGGATACAACGCCTACACCTGAGCAAGTAAGGTTAGAAGCTGAAGTTAAAGCCATACATGCAATGAGCGGCGGTTCAGCTGGGGCACGGACAATCGCAGCAATAGCAACAAATAACGATTTTGAATTGAGTCGTTATCGTGCTGCTAAGCTAATGGTTAAATTAAAGCTTGAAAGCTGCCAAGTACCTCAACATTCATATAAACGCGGTGGTAATGAACACCTTGAAATTCCAAATCTGCTTGATAGACAATTTGATGTTGTTGAGCCAGATACCGTGTGGTGCGGTGATGTGACGTATATTTGGACAGGCAATCGCTGGGCCTATTTAGCGGTCGTTGTTGATTTGTTTGCACGTAAAGTCGTTGGTTGGGCAATGTCGTTGTCGCCAGATACTAACTTAACGCTAAAAGCGCTTGAACTCGCGTATGAAAGCAGAGGTAAGCCAAGTGGACTGATGTTTCATTCAGACCAAGGTAGTCATTATACAAGTTTAAAATATCGTCAACGTTTATGGCGCTATAAAATTACACAAAGTATGAGCAGGCGCGGAAATTGTTGGGATAATGCGCCAATGGAGCGATTTTTTAGAAGCTTTAAAACGGAGTGGATGCCAAAGGTTGGATACGAAAACTTTAAAGATGCTAAATATAGTGTGAGTGATTATATCAACGGATATTACAACAACGTTAGGCCACATCATTACAATGCTGGTTTAGCGCCAAATGAATCTGAGGTTAGATACCAAGATTCTAAAACTGTGGCCAAAATTAGTTGACCACTACAGTACCACCTTTTACCCACGATGGCTTATCTAACAATCCTTCATTATTATTACTTGGGCTATCTAAGCCGGAAAGAAATTCATCAGTCATCAGCTCATCTAATTCATTCGACATCTAAACCTCCATTTTATAAATATTTTGTTCAATATTAGAGATTGCCTTTTCTATCATATTTAAAATTTTCAATACGTTGTTTTGGTTATTGGAATTCTCGAGTTGTTTTATTCTTTTATAACCAGAACGTAATAAGGGGATATGATGCTCTATCATAAACCTCGGAATATTTTCATCTAAAGCTTCTTTAACAAAAGGCTGTATCGTTAACCAAATTCCTCTTAAATTTTCACTTGTAATGACCGCATTTGAACAGTTTAAGCAAAATTCAGGTTTTGCATTATGAGGTGCCATATCTCCAAATTCTGCACACTTTGCTCGACTCTCAGCTCCCTCTCTGGGAATACATGTCGAGAAATGTGATGGCTGAATAGAAATAATCCGCCCAGCTATACGCTCCCTAAGCTCTAGAATCTCGCTAGGTGAGACTGCCTTTGTTAAGCTTTTGGCTTTACTTACATACCTTGAAAAGCCACCTAAGTAGCTTTTACCGTTCTTTTCCGAATCAATTAATAATGTATCTACAATAGAATTAAGCACTTTAATTCGAGCTGATTTCATCAACAATTGAGGTTCTTTGTTACGAAGGTAAGCCATAAAAAAGGATTCATCTAAGTGACAGAACTGATGTCTAATAACAGCAGCTACGTCCCCTTGATAACGAGTTAAAACCGCTTCAGCCCAAATATGACGAAAGGAATGTGCTGTTGGGTATCTAACATCTTGCTTTAATTCATTTGAGATATCCATCATTGCCTTTTGGTCTAAAGTAATACGATCTGCTTTTAACCACTCTTTAGTTTCTTCAGAAAGGTACTTTTCAACTACCAAACTGTGTTCAAAGTTTGATATTTTTCCAGTTTTATTAAACTCAATTAACGACTCTTTAAATCTTTTCTGGGGTTTATTTCCGGCAAATGAACTACATTGTAGCTTTGTTAGATCTCTATTAACTTCTCGATATGTTTCTAATAATTTCTGCGCCTTTGAGCCTGTAATATCATATTTACTTATTAACACTTCTAATTCTTTTGCCTGTTTTTTCGACAGGTATTGTTTGCTTAATAACTTTTCTAAGAGCGTAACCTCTTTGAATGGCTTGTATCTTTGAACAAAGTCATCCCAATTCGCTTTGACTCTATGCTCAATAATATGTTCTGATTCATTTGGAGTATTCAAACTTTGGTTTCCGCCTGTAAACCTATACAAGCAGGGTTCACTGGCAGATGGTTTAAATAAATGGTTAAGCTGAGCTGCTATCTGATAACATTGAGATGTAATTTCTCTTTCGACTTTTAACTTGTCATGAGTTTTAGGGACAACCCATCTTAACTTAAACCTAAAGGGAACATGAGAGTTATCCAGTATATCGTTATTAGGTTCAACATGTATTGCTGTTAAAGGGAAGCCAAATTCACTTGCTCTGTAACCTAGCCATGAAACAACTAATGTAGTCATTGCATGAGTTACGCGGTCCATTTCGACAGTTAGATCAGTTATATTTTTCCCAAGAGATCCACCCATTAACTCTCTGGCCCAAGACCTTAATGACTTTTTAAATGCACTTATATTGAGCTTACGAGCAATGACTATTTCAGCCATCTTTTGATAAACATCTTCAACCAATAAATTTGATAAGCGCTTGCTATCTATAAATGTCTTATCTAATGATTGAAGATACCCCTCCCATACTTGAGCAGGGGATTTATGGGATTGGAAAGGATAAAGCTTTTGAAGCATTAAAATGCGAATTATTTCTACAGCATCAAATCGTATTTCAAGCCCTAGTGACTTTACCAACGCACTGATGCAACTGTCACTTAAAGATAAAACTCTTTCTATATGTAAGTTATATTGTTTAAAGAGTTCTTCTGCTGTTGCTATATGCACCTTCTCTCTAGTGCGCCAAAGGCTTTCTTTTTCATGAACATTAGGTATAAATGTACCTTGAATTGTCTCTAGTATCACTCGATTCCAGTAACTTCGAGTTCCATGCCCTGCATTTTTAAATTTGAACTTGGTTGCAATTGTGTCTATGACTTCATGGCAAATTAAAGTATAAAAATAATCTTCTTCATAAACTTGCCTCATATAGTCAATATAATATTGCCCCATTTCCAAGCCCATAAAGTTGTAACTTCCTCCCAGCTTGTATTGGTTAAAACTAATACTTAGAAGTGATTTACAAGCATCATCTAGAGAGTCTCTAAATGCTTTAGGGGTTAGATCATGACTTAACAGTCCTGTTATTCCTGTTAACTGCAGTTTCTTTCTTATATTTATAATATTCGCATTATTATATGTCCCTTTATAGGAAGGCGCTGATAAGCGATTAAAAAAACCTTTATCACCCACTGATTGGGTCAAGAAGCTTGTATGGAAATCTTCTATATTGCTGGCTGATAAACTCTTACATCCATTGAAGTTTAAGAAAGTAAAAAGGTGTATCACCATTTGATATATTGCAAAAGCTCCTTGGGATGAATTAGTAGATAAGCCATGTAAAAAGAATAATTTTGCATACTCTTCAGATGTAAGTGAGTAGAACTGACCTTTTAAGGTTAATTTAGCTGATTCCTCAAGCTTTGTATGGTCTTTATGAAGTATTGAAAAATCCAATCGCCTTATGCCTTTGGCATTCCTGAAAACAAGAATTGAATCAAAAAGGTCTCCTTCAGATTTCAAAAAATCGGGGTGAGCTATTAGCTTTTCATTTTGGGTTTCCCAAAAGCTTTTTAACTCCAATGTACTAAAACTTGGCTGCATTATCCCCCCCTATATTGAGTGAAACACACTGATTGAAACATTATTTAACCTCATTTTTTTAAACATATTACTTCCCTCGAGTACTGAATGCTTTGTCAAAATACTTAAAACATAGCTGATCCACTCCACAGTAGGTACTACTGTCTTATACAAATAGCTGGGGTTTACACTCAGTAATTTTTTATAATTCGATTCAAATTCATATAGGTAATTTTTCATTCTAAAAACAGTTAAGGGGCTATCAACTACATAAATATGATCAAACCTTTCAGTTCCTTGTTTATTGTCAGGGGATAAAACACCAACTTCATTAATTCTTCCTTTTTGCTGATTTGTCACTACCTTTAATCTCATAATCATTTCATGACTTTTTCGAGATATGTGTTCAGTAACTTCATAAAACTCATCATTGAATCTAGATACTTCATTTTCATCAAGTTCTTCAGCTAAATTAAAAACATTATTTATTAAATCAATCATCACATTACGTGTAATTCGACCAGAATCATTTATCCATTCTTCATTATCTGCATTTAAATAATGCATTTTTTCGGTTCTGTTGGTGTGAGAATTTCTATTAGTCAAATAATATAATGTATATGGATCACTAAAAGCATGAACAGCTGAGTTTTTTATAGCTTGAAGCCCAAAAAGAGCGCTATGGCATAACGTACCAGACTCTCTAGCTAACACCTCTCGTTCTGATATAGGTTTTTTAGTTATAACTAGATGATTACTTTTTGAGTGAACACCATTTTTAATTAACTTTATTAATACTTCAGAAATAACAGGAGGAATTTTTCCACTATGTAAATGTGTTTTCTGTATTACATCTCTAATGAAATCAAGACTTAAAAGCTCGAACAAAACACCGGATAAAGAGTAAAAGCCGTCAAATACTCCTGGTATGTTTGAACTCAGCTTAACAAGACTCCCAGCATCGCATTGATTTATAAAGCTATATATAGCCTTCCCTGTTACCAATTTTGTAGATATGGAATGTGTTGTATGTATAGAATTTGCTCTTCCCTTAAAGTACTCACACTCAATGTGGGTTACTCGGCCTCCAATTTTAAGGTAACGGAAAGAGTTTTTACTTAACTTACCTATATCTGATGGTTGGACCGCCAAGCTTGCCATTAACCATGAAAACAATAAATTTTCAATTTCTGATATTGGTAATTTCTGGGTACCAGAACAAAGTAGCTTTAATTCATTAAGCCCAAATAATGGACTATTTGATCCAGCCACAGAGAAGCTCTCAGAAAGAAAGGTTTTACTTAACTGACCTTTATTTGGCCCTTTAGTTGAAATAAAAATTCGATTTAGTTCTATTTCACTTTCTAGAGCAGATAAGACTTTTATAAAACTCTTTTTATTACTTGTATTAGCTAATAACACAAGTACTAAGGCATTTCGGAGTTTAGGTTCTTTTTTTTTCAGACAATGATATTTATACAGTAAGCAAAATATCGCCCGCCCCGTAAAAGATTTTTTATAGTATTTAACATTCTTATTTGGGCCTAGCATATTAAAATCGAACAAAGAGAAATCAGATACTTCTAAAAACCTTTTTAGAGCCAGCTTACATTCATAGAGTTCTATTATTATTGATTACGCTGTAGCTCTTAGTGAACGAATGGTTATTTTTGGCGATGCAAGGACCTGATATAGTTGATTGCCAATTCCAATATCATCATTTCTAAGCCAGTCTAATTCACCAAAATAACCAGCTAGCGAAATTTGCTTCTTATTAAAATTTGGACTTACTTTGGTTTTATAAATTTCGAAAAGATATTGTAATTGCTCAGGCTCGATAGATGAGCTCAGTTCACTTGACCTTTCTAAAGCATAAAATAAAACTGTTCTTAGCTTTCGAAGAGCGCTTTCGCCTCCATGATTATTTAAGGTATCAAAACGATAAGACTCGTACTCCTTTAAAACAGTATAGGGGTTTTTTATGTTTGTATTGTTTAACCACTCTACAAAAAGGTGAGCTGAACTAGTGAAGCGATACTTTGCTGAAGGTGGGGCAAATTCATCTAAAAATGAATAATTATAAGAAGCGATAATCGCCTTAAAAATTAATCGCTTATATGTCTCACCTTTTACATTAAAAGTAATAACTCTCTCTGGATAAGCTTTTAACGCAGGCACAACAATCGAAGTAGCTGAGAGCGGATATCTGAAGCTTGCAGGTTCATTTGAGTTAAAATTCCTTCTTACTATTGATTCATAATAGCTAGAGTTATGACTCGGTACTTTTTTCATATCATCCAAAGCTACACTCCTTTAAAAGCTGCTCTTTTAGACCGCAGCTATGAATATATGATTTTGTTACTGAATTAGAAAATTGGCCATCAACTTTATGCCCTAGCCTGTTCGCAGTGGTTAAATAAATAGCCGATGTTGTAGTAATTGATTCATAATGTTTATTAGCTCCCTCACACAAGTTATAAAATATATCAGTTCCAAAGGAGTGCCGAAGATGATGATAAACATTCGTGAACTCAATATCTTGATAAGATCTATAAATGTCTGGATTATTTTGTATTTCATTAATCACTTTATTGCGAGTCTTAGCAAAAGTATCGGTACCAAACTTTGTTGAAATACATCTTCCACTAGTCAGATTAGTAGAATTTGAAACGAATAAATGGTTTGAATCTGTAAGAGGTCGTTCTAAACGAAAATACTGTTCCATTTTTTCTAATAAGTATCTAGGTATATACAGGAACCTAGAGCGGCTATATTTTGTATAGAGTGATGAGAGGTAATATTTGAACTCTTCTTTGTGCGGCTGCTTCTTCAGCTCCTTGAAAAGAGATAGCAATCCCTTGTGTTTCTGAGTGCTTTCATTAAAGTCTTTAAGAAGAAACCCTTGATTCTCTTTAGAACGACACCCTAACTCACCTCCATTTCTCAAAATGATTTCTTCAAGTAAAGAGTTAGTACTTTGATAAATCAGCTCCCTTGTTTGAGGTAACAAATACTTCACACTTAAACTAGGTTTAGAGTTACTTCTCGCGATGGAGATATGGGAAGATTTGATGCCAATATTTTTATATTTATTGTCCAAAAAATACTGTAGCCAATTGTAATAAGCTTTTAGAGAGTTTACGGCCTGATTTGCAACAGCTTCGCTACTCCGACATTCTGTTATAAGATACTCATTAATATAGTCATTTATTAATTCTTGGGGCAAAGCTGTATGTATACTAAGAGTAATATTTCCTTCACCCTCGAACTTATCAACCCACTCTAAAAACCGCCCAAGATGATTACAAATTTTATAACTTGCATCTGCACCAATAAACACTTCTTCAAACACATTTTCGATTAGATCTGAGTTCCTATTTTTCCTCTTTATCAAGTCTATTTTTTTACCTACAACTTCTGTATAGCGAGCAAATAGGCAAGGAAGGAGTATAGGGACCCTGTCACTATCTAGATAAATGTAGTGTTTATTTATTTTTTTATCACTGTATCTGCGCATCAATTAACTTACTTAGATAACTCTTTATCTAAAGTTAGCAGAAACAGGTTCACTTACAAATAAACCCCACAGATAACACCCTCAAGTTTAAAAGCAGTCCATATCTATATGAATAAACTTTTTCATCACACAATAACAACTGTTTATTTATACAGCCATTATTGTGGAATCACTTTTAATTAGCAAGCATGTTATTGCTTAAAAAGAGCGTTTACTTTTCTTTGGCTTATTAAAACAATACATCCAAAATAAAATTTCTAAAGAAAAGCCTAATAAAATCAAAACAATTGCCCCAGCCTCATTACCCATAGCGTAACAAGTAAACGACGCTATAAAAACGGT